>NZ_RCNZ01000138.1:0-235645 GCF_004307525.1 Pseudomonas sp. Sample_21
GGGCGGGGCAGGCATTTGAATGTTGCACAATGAGTCATTATTGGCCGCAAATGAGGCGGCGAGCTTACCATGGCGGGCGACAGGATTGAGCGGCGCCGGCCGCCGTTGCGCCGAACAGGCTTGCATCTGCGCGGCACCCTCAGTACAAAACGCCCTGAGCCGGATGGCAACGCAGCACCCATCGACCGTCCGCGCCGGCACTAGGCCTGAACCCTGAGGAAGTACCTGAATGAAGAAGTGGCAATGTATCGTCTGTGGCCTGATCTATAACGAAGCCGATGGTTGGCCGGATGACGGCATCGCGGCGGGCACCCGCTGGGAAGACGTACCGGCAGACTGGCTGTGCCCCGACTGCGGCGTCGGCAAGATGGACTTCGAAATGATCGAAATCAACTAAGCAAATCAGAGGAGTAAGGCATGAGCGCACCAGTCGTCATCATCGGCACCGGGCTTGCGGGCTACAACCTGGCCCGCGAGTTTCGCAAGCTCGACAGCGAAACTCCGCTGCTGTTGATTACCGCCGATGACGGCCGCTCTTACTCCAAGCCGATGCTCTCCACCGGCTTCGGCAAGAACAAGGACGCCGATGGCTTGAGCATGGCCGAGCCTGGCGCCATGGCCGAGCAGTTGAACGCCGAAGTGCGCACCCATACGCGCATCAGCGGTATCGACGCCGGCCACAAACGTTTGTGGATCGGTGAAGAAGCCGTGCCCTATCGCGACCTGATTCTGGCCTGGGGCGCGGAGACTGTGCGCGTGCCGATCGAAGGCGACGGCGGGGAACTGGTGTTCCCGATCAACGATCTGGAAGACTACGCGCGCTTCCGTGCCGCAGCGGCGGGCAAGCGTCGGGTCTTGGTACTCGGCGCGGGGCTGATCGGCTGTGAATTCGCCAATGACCTGATCCTCGGCGGCTACGAAGTGCAACTGGTCGCGCCGTGCGAACAGGTCATGCCGATGCTCTTGCATCCCGCCGCTGCGGCGGCCGTGCAGGCCGGGCTGGAAAGTATCGGGGCGAAGTTTCACCTCGGCCCGGTGTTGACCCGGCTGCAGAAAGTCGCCGATGGCCTCGAAGCGCACCTGTCCGATGGTCAGATCATCCCGTGCGATGTAGTGGTCTCGGCGATCGGCCTGCGCCCGCGCATCGATCTGGCAGCGGCTGCCGGCGTGCAGATCAATCGCGGCGTGATGGTCGATCGTTACCTGAAGACGTCCCACGCCAATATTTACGCATTGGGCGACTGCGCCGAAGTCGACGGGCTCAATCTGCTCTACGTGATGCCGCTGATGAGTTGCGCGCGCGCGTTGGCGCAAACCCTCGCAGGAAACCCGACCCCGGTCAGCTACGGGCCGATGCCGATCACCGTGAAAACCCCGGTGTGCCCGCTGGTGGTTTCGCCGCCGCCACGGGGCAGCGAAGGCATTTGGAGCGTCGAAGGGCAGGGCGCCGACATCAAAGCGCTGTGCCACAGTGCCGACGGTCAGTTGCTCGGTTACGCCCTGACCGGCGGGGCGGTCATGGAAAAACTGGCCCTGAACAAACAGCTGCCGCCGCTGCTGGCGTAAATGCCGGTCGTTCTGTCGCAAACACCGCTCTTTTGCCCCGACAAAGGTCTTGGGGAGACTGGCGCCGCCGTTGGCGGCGTGCCATTCTCACTCCCGTCTGCCGCAGAGTAGAGCCTGCGGCGCCTTGGGCGCTGTTCCAACGAGAACAGCACGGACATAACAACAAAAAACCGTCAAAGGGGCTTCACTAATGCGTAAACCAGAACTCGCCGCTGCAATCGCCGAAAAGGCCGACCTGACCAAAGAACAGGCCAACCGCGTCCTCAATGCCGTCCTCGAAGAAATCACCGGCGCCCTGCACCGCAAGGACAGCGTGACGCTGGTCGGCTTCGGCACCTTCCTGCAACGCCACCGCGGCGCCCGCACCGGCAAAAACCCGCAGACCGGCGAACCGGTCAAGATCAAGGCCAGCAACACCGTGGCGTTCAAGCCAGGCAAGTCGTTGAAAGACAGCGTCAATCCTTGATGGCGGCGTGCTCCCCTGAATGACGGGGAGAACCGCAAATGAGAAATGGGCACACCGATTGCGGTCGGGTGCCCATTTTTTGTGGTTGGAGCATTCGTCTAGATCAGACGGAGAAGAAGTAACGCGTCAGGTGAAAGAAGAGCGGTGCCGCGAAGCATATCGAGTCCATCCAATCGAGGATTTCGCCGTGACCTTTGATCATTGTGCCCCAGTCCTTCGCGCTCAGACTGCGTTTGATAGCGGACATGACCAAGCTGCCTAGCCAGCTTGCGGCAGTCATTGGGACTTAAGCGTCGGGCAGCACGCCGACTACTCGGTCATCCGAACTGTTAATCGCAATGGCTTATCCTGGAATTGCTCAATTCGTAGCCTGCCCAGAATTTCATCGTTCGTACTCCGCCCTTTGCATACCAATTCATATTTGAAGACTTTACTTAACCGGGAGTCCGCATATTTACACTCGACTGAAAGCATGTTCTCGTTCGACCCATGCTCGTCCAGTGGTTCATCTGCCAGGTCATTAATATGTATCCAGACGGCGCTTAAGCCAAGTTTCTCTGGATCCTCAGTCATGTCCATGATCCAGATCTTGATTTCGCTGAGGAGCGTGAGACAGCCCCCAATGCTGGGAAGTAATTTGATGTTGAACTTGGCGGTCTGCGCAGTGGGTTGCCAAGGTTGTTTAAATTTTTTGACTCCAAGGTTGGGGTCTCTTGCGTAGTTTTCTGGCGCGTAACAGTAATATGGGGAAAACGGCTGATAGTGCGCTTCGGCGGTGACGCTAAAATTCGCAGGGATGTCCATGTTCAGTGTTGCCGAACTGGAGAACGAGTTGCATCCAGTTCCAAATATTATGAAGCTGGCCAATAACAAAGCGCGGATCGAGTGCGTTGCAGTGGCGAAGTTTAACTTGGGGGATAACGAGAGCATCGGTACTTCCTTGTTGACTGATTAAGTTAAATGAACGAATCAATATCCGGCTGAAACGGCGCGCCAACCGCATGCCCACCGGTCATCGCGGCGATAGCGGCGTCGTGGTCTTCAGCGGCTGGCGGAATCATCGCCAGTTGCTCCTGAACCAGGTTTTCAGGGTGGGCGTTCCAGCGCAGCAGACTTTCCTCGACCCATTCGGGCTGGTCGGCATAGCTGCCGTAAACGTCGACCTCGGTGACCCGTTGACTGCGCAGCGCTGTCAGGCGGGCCTTGGTCATGCTGATCTTGTCTATTTCCTGATTGAGCATCAGCGTCTTGTGCGCGCGCTCCTGCTCTCGCACGTAAGAACGGTGGTTGTTTTGCAGATCGCGCTTAACGGCCCGCAGCTGTTGCTGAATATTCTCCAGGGCGCTGCTGATCCACTCGTATTCGCGATTGGTCACCAGCGAACGCTTGCGCTGCAGTGCTTCCTGCCAACGGCGCAAGCTGGCCCAGCAGCCGGGGATGTAGCTGCCGACCATTGAGTGGTGACCCCGGTCGAACAACTGCCGCAGAAACGATCCGCGTTCGGGCAAGCCGTTCGTAGCGCGCAGGGCCTTGGCGCAGCCGTGATCGACGATCGTGCTGCAACCCGGCTCCCAGAGAAGGGAGGATCGGTGGTCCTTGTCGAACTCAACGGGCATGAAATGGCGCAAAGCACCGTGATGCCCATAGTCGTCGCCAAAGAAATTGATGATTCCCCAGATCAGCAGGCCGAGGCCGGCGACCGGGTTGAAGCCCAGCACCACGGCGTTGGTTGCGTACATCGGCCCAGGCTTGGCGAAAGTATTCATCCATGTGGCGGGAACGCTCGGAACCGGGTCGTTCTGATTGACGATGCGGTGGTGGGCCAATGCTTTGGCGCTTTCGATGAACGTGGTGTCACCAGCGCGGGGGGCGCCGTAGGTGTAGAGCACGATTTGCGGGGAGAACTCCAGGTTGCGTCTCAGCATCTCGGACAGGATCAGTGCAACTGCACCGCCCAGACTGTGACCCGTGATCAGCAGCTTTTGCCCGCTGTAGAATTTTTCCAGATAAGTCACGATGAATGGATAAGCCGCCAAAGCGCCACCGTAGAAACCGCGGTGCACTTTGCCTTCGCCTTCGGCAAAGGGAACCTGATAGGCATCGCCGTCACGCCGGCCGTCGGGCCAGATCTCACTGGTACCTCGCACGCTGATCAGGATCAACTCGTCATGGTGGCAGATGAAAGCTTGGGTATCAGTACTGTTGTCTTTGTTACGGTCATCGAGACAGTGCAACTTGGCCGGGTGTTCTTGTTCGTCGCCCAACGCGGGGTCATTCACTTCGGGGTAAAGGTTCGGGTCGAACGGCACCACTTCCAAGCGTTTCGAATACGGCACGTCTTCGTACAGTGGGTAGTATTTCTGCGTTTGCGAGTCATCGACCTTCCACAACTCGTCGAACTGCGGTAGCGCGTGGCCGAACCAGTTGCCGCTGCTGGGCTGTACCGGAAAGCTTACCGTGTCGGTCTGCACCGGTTGAGTGTTGGGTTCCTGTCCGAAATCGGTGTAGCTCAGCGTCGCCATCACCGACAGCTGATAAAGGTTGAGCGCGCAGAACGCGTCGCCTGTCGACAGCATTGGCCGTAGCGCTCTCATCGGCCGTACTTCCAGCACATGGTGTTTGTTCGGCAGCAGTGCGACGCCCTTGGGCGGCGGCGGGGAAAACCCCAGTTCGACGGTGGCCATCTCCGCCGCACTCAAGATTGTGTGCAGTCCGCCATCCGCAGAAGTTTTATCGACGAGCGTGAAGTCTCTGGACTTCGCCGCCGATCGCATGAGCTTGTGCGCCGCCCTCTTCGGAGGGTCGCGACGAGCAACCAGTGGTGGCAGGTGGGCGATGTGCTTTACCAGTTCACTGACTTCGACCTGACAGTACGCGTCGGTTTCGGGCAGGTCCTTGGCGGGGTTTGCCTGGGTGCGAGTGCCTGTTTTGTGGAAGAAGCGGGTTTTTTCGGCGCGGACTTGGAGTTCGGTGATGGGAAGGGGATAGTGGGGGCGCTTTTGCAAAAATGTGTAAGATTTTTCGCTGCCTTGATAGCGGCTCTTCAATTTGAGTACTAGCGGACCGCAATAATGATCGTCGATCTTTGCAGATCCAGTCGCATCAAGTTTTCCGCTATGGACCGTGTCTTCGTAATCAATCACTTCGTAAGACAGACCAGCGTATGGCTTACCGTCGCCGAATTCGTCCACTAGCTGGAAGCTGGTACGATGGCCGCGTTTAGGGCAGGCATGTATGTCGCCCTGCATGAAGCGCAAATCGGTCGCCGAGGGAGTCTCAATGTTCATGGTGCCCCTTGCTCCGTGCATCCCGGATAGATGGTGCAAACCCGCCCATCGACCATTTTAAAAGTGCTGAAATTTGTGTCGTTGCCGTAGCAAAAGGCGTATTGATCCTCGAAGTTCTCACCCATACAGCGCTTCCAGCCGCGGGTTACTTTGATCCAGGTATCGCCGATGGCTGGAAGTTCTTCACTTGCCAGCCTGACCTTCAGCGTCACCGTTTTGCCCTCAAGTTGAGTCAATGTGTACGCCGTGGAAGGTCTCGTTCGCAGCACGTTGCCCTGAGCATCCATGTTTTTGCAGGTCAGCAGTTTGATCAGGAAACGATGTGGACCGACGGTGCGGAATGACCACCTGCATTCACCATAAAACTCCCCTGCACCGTCCTCGTTGAAAGTGCCCTTTAGTCGTTCCAGCAACTCTGGACGCACGAAAATCGAGGCGTAGTCCATGCTGAAGTTGCTTCGGCCTTTTCCATAAAAACCGATGAGCTTGATTTCCACTTTGTTGAGCGCCAACGGACAATCGCTGACGGTTTTGTACAACTCGATTTCCGCAGTGCTTACATATTCCATGGTGGGTTTATTGAAGCTCACCCAGAAATCCGGCTTTCCTGGCACGCGGCAGGTTTCACCCGCTGCGGGCAGGTAGATAGCCTTCAGCTCATATTTGAATCCAGGTGGAAAATCCGGAACAAACGTAAACGTGTTCGGGGTCTTCACCGTCGTACAACCCACCAGCAATCCCAGGCAACCACTCAGCAGCAACCCTCGTTTCAAGTTCCTCATCGACCTACCTCTCCCTGCCAATACAACGCTTCCTGATATACCCGCTCAAAATGCATCGCCGGATCTTCACCGGGTTTGGGCAGCCATGATTTGCCTGGCCGATATCCCGGTAACTGCAAACTGCGGGTCAGCAAGAAATGCACTTGCTCCGGTTGTTGCCAGCCCCACAATTGCGTCAGTTGAATCAGGCCCCACAGCCACTCATCGACGTCGAGCTGTTCGGCCAGCGTGGCCATTGCTTCGGTGTGTTCGCCGACCAGGTAACGGCGGGTGTTGTCGAACAGCACGTTGGCGTAGATCAGCTCCGGGGTCGGCGTGTGCAGCCAAGGCGGATCCATCGGCAGCGGGTGGTGGCCGGGGTCCGGGTTGTCGATCGCGTTCCATCGCTCTGCGTGCCAATAGCAGACGCTGTTGAATGGCCCGAGAAACGCCGCGCGGTGCTCGGGTTGCAGGTGCGCCAGCGCACGGCCCAGAACCCGGTTGTCATGCACGCGGTACACCGCCTGATTCGGGCGTTCGCCGGTTATCAGGCGCTCGCGCCAATGCGCCGCCAGCGCGTCAAGTTCGACGTGACGGGCACTGGCCAGCCAGCCCCAATTGCGCTCGGGCGTGGCGAGCAAGGTTTGGATGGCGGGATGCTGCGCCGTATCGATTTGCAACAGCAGCGGGCCGGTCGGCACCAGCGACTCGGCCGGCGTGCCGCTGTAGAGCGGACGAAACCGCTCGGTGCCGAGGTCGCGGGTCAACGCAGCGTGCTCTGCGCTTTGGCCCTCGGTGTCGAGCATCAGATACAGTTCACAGCCGGCGCGGGACTGAGCGTGCAACCATTGTTCGACCGGGCTCATGCGACTTCTCCCAGCTCACACTGACCCGCTGCGCAGGCTTCGCACAGCGGGCAAAAATCCGCTGCCTGCTGGCGGGCACTGTTGACGATCGACAGCGGCGTGGCGTTGATCGCAGCTGGCAGGCCGGCCTCAACTTGCAGCGGTTGTAGCGGTGCGAGACCCGGCAGTGGCGCGCCGCCCTGAACGATGGGCACGCTGCTGAAAATCCCGCCGGCATTGATCACGATGTGATGACCGCCCGCTGACAGCGTCAGGCTCATGCCGGCATCGATCACCACGTTGCTTGCCGTGACATGCGCCTGCTGGCCGGCCTGGATCACCAGAGCGCCCAAGGTCTGGCTGCTGGTGCCGCTGACCTGCA
Source organism: Pseudomonas sp. Sample_21 (assembly GCF_004307525.1). Lineage (NCBI taxonomy): Bacteria > Pseudomonadati > Pseudomonadota > Gammaproteobacteria > Pseudomonadales > Pseudomonadaceae > Pseudomonas > Pseudomonas sp. Sample_21. The sequence continues at coordinate 7,308 of NZ_RCNZ01000138.1, forward strand.
ACAAGTCGTCGGCGTTGATTACTGTGCTTCGCAGTCCTTGATGAGTGCGCGAATCCTTGCCCTCGATGAGACTGGTGCTGTCATTGCCGACATGCTCATGGCGGTCTCGAGTGATCAGGCTGCGGCTGTCGTTGAGGATCAGTTGCTCAAGGTCGCGCTGCGCGCGCAGGTAGATCTTCTCCTGCCCGGCGCGATCCTCGATCGACAGTTCGTTGTAGCCGCCATTGCGCGGTGAGCTCTGGCTGCGTAATACCGTGCGGGTTTTACTCGCCGGCAAGGGATGGGCGACGGCATTGACCTTGTTGGCGATGCAGCCGGTAATCAGCGGTTGGTCCGGGTCGCCTTCCTGGAAGGTCACGACCACTTCCATGTCGACCCGGGGAATGGTCACCGCACCAAATCCGTCACCTGCCCAACTGGAAGCTACGCGTAACCAGCAGCTGCTTTTTTCGCTGTTGCGTTCAGCGCGATCCCAGGGAAACTCGACACGAACCCTGCCGTACTCATCGCAGAAGATCTCCTCTCCGGGAGGCCCGGTAACGCGCGCGGTCTGGCAGACCAGCAAGGGTCTTGGCGCGGGCAAAGGCGGGCGGAAAACCACTTCTGCGGGAATGGCCCTGAAGGTATTGCGGTAGCCCTGGGAAAAACCATCGGCAGGTTTCGCCTCGCTGCTGAAAGCCTCTTCGAGCACTGCCGGTTGCTTGCCTTCGTGACTGAGACTGACCAACAGCCACAACTCGTTGCACTCGGCCCTGGGATGTTCGCTCAGCTCGAACAAGTGACCGCTGCGCAAAATCGCCTGATCGCTTTTGCCTTCAATCCATTGATAGTCGCTGCGATGGCGCTCCAAGGCCTGACGCGCCAGCTGTTTGCCGTGCTTCTCGGACTTCATCAACAGTGGATAGCGATACTCCTCCAGAGCCGGCGTGAACTCTGCGGTGAAGCGGCTTTCCAGCAGCAGGCTTGGCCGCTTGAGGTCATAGTCACGGCGGGTGACGGTGCTGGTACGGGTGTTGAAGCCCATGGTCAGGTGGTTGACCACCGGGTGTTCGGCAACCATGCCGCTATCAACCCGAAAGGCTGTCGTACCCAATTTGGGTGCGAACACCGGGCTGTCGCTGAATACCAGTAAGTGCCCGTCGAGCGAATGTTGATGGTGCCAGGCGATACCCTCTTCGGCGCACAGACGCTGAATGAACAAAAAGTCGCTTTCGCCGTACTGCGTGCAGTACTCACGAGGCTCACCGGCGGCGACATTGAACGTGAAGTCATCGGCCTGGATGCCATGCCCTTTGAGCACTTGCGCGATGATCTGCGGCACGGTCAGTTGCTGGAAAATCCGCTGGTCGTGGCTCAGTTGCAGATAATGCAGCGCCGGTACCAGTGTCAGTTCATAACGGGTCAGGCGCTGGCCTGATTCGCCGAGCATGACGTTTTCGATCCGCCCGTGAATGCCTTCGCCCGCTGATCCGAACTGCAGAAACGCAGGTTGGCTGAGCAAGCTTTCCAGATCTAAATCCGCGTGCTCGCTCACCAGCTCAAGGCGAAATGCGTACAGCTGACTGATGGCTTCGGTGCCCGTGAACGCGAGCACCTTGAAGTCGTGACGAATGGCGGGGATATGCAGAGAGAATGGCGCGCAGTGGCCTTTGCCGAACATGGGCTTGTCCTTAAGCAAAGTGAGTCAAAGCGCGATGCTGTCCTCCCTGATCGCCGCGCATGAAAAGTGGCCAGGGCAAGCTAGCGGCGCGGCAAACTAATTGATGTAAGAAGTATCCCTGAAATTTGTCAGAGTATTCCGGTGTGGAAGTCTTGTTCGTGATGCGAGAACTATCTGAAGGACGCGGCTTCGATAACTATCGAGTTGGCAGTGTTTGTTGGCGCGGGAAAGTTTCAGAATAATGAAATGCCATCATTATAGTGGCACTTTTTGCGTTGATCGTTGTCGCGGAAAACTTGTTGAGGCAAACCAGCTATTTTCGGAAGTGTCCTACTTCTATTTTTTTTTGAATTTGGCATGCTGCACGCCGCTCGAGGATACGAGCGTCAGGTAAACTCGCCCGGCTGCGGCGCAGGGCTCTGGGTCAAGGGTTTGCCGGGGGCTGGTAAAATCCGCCAGTTAATAAACGGCCTCAGGGAAACCCCTGCGACATATAGGGCGATCTCCTACAGACCGCAATGAACAGTTCGTCTTGTTGTTTAATCAGATGCTTGCTAGTGGCCATCATAGTGATTACGATGCGCCCACTTGAAAGAGCACATCTCAATTGGATGAGTCGCTGAACTGCTCTTCGATACTGTCCCGCGTTGCTGAAACTCCATTCGCGCGCATGACTGTAATCCTTAATAAAGGCCATGGATGTCCTACTCAAGCAAACTTTCCGCCCATTACCTCGAACTCGCAAAAGTCTCTGTTTCCAAAGAGAATTTCGCGGGCGAAGACGTTCGTTTTTCGAGCGAATTCGAGGCGCTGGAAAGTGAGCTGGCCAAGGCTTCGTCGATGCACGAAAGCGGGCAGATCGACTGGCTGAAAATCCGCGAAAACAGCGAAAATCTGCTGCGTACCCAATCCAAGGATCTGCGTGTCGGCGCCTGGCTGACCTGGTCGCTGTACCAGCGCGAATCCTTCCCCGGGCTGCTCGCCGGCCTCGGTCTGCTGCACCATCTGTCGGAAAACAACTGGGCCGACGTTCACCCGCTCAAACCCCGCACCCGTGCCGCCGCGATCGGCTGGCTGGTGCCGCGTCTCGAGCAGGTCATCACCGAAAACATTGCGATCAAAGAGCAGTTGCCGATGTTCCGGCAGCTCTCCGAGCACCTGGCCGGCCTTGAGGCCGCGTGCACTGAGCATCTGGGCGATGACGCGCCGCTGCTGCTGCCGATCTCCCGCCGCCTGAAAACCATGATTCAGCGCGCCGCCGACAACCAGCCGGCGCCCGGCGTGGTGGGCGCGGCGGTGGCGCAGGTCAAGCAGGCCGCGACCCAGCTGCTCACCCCCGGCGCGCCGATCGACAACGAACGTGATGCGCACAAAGCCCTGCGCGCCCTGCAGGAAAGCGCGCGCCCGTTGTGTGCCTGGTGGCTGAAACAGAAAGCCACCGACCTGCGTGCCCTGCGCCTCAATCGCACGCTGCTGTGGATGACCATCGACGCGGTGCCCGAGCGCAACGCCGAGCAGATCACCGTGCTGCGCGGTCTGCCGCTGGAAAAGCTCAAGCTCTATCAGGACCGTTTCGATCAGGGCAAATACGCCGACCTGCTGGTGGAACTGGAGGCGAGCCTGGCGAAGGCGCCGTTCTGGTTCGATGGCCAGAGGATGGTCTGGGAATGTCTCCAGAACCTCAACGCCGAGCTGGCCATGCGCGAAGTGGAAATCCACTTCGCGCTTTTGATTCAGCGCCTGCCGGGCATCATCGAGTTGCGCTTCCATGACGGCGCGCCGTTTGCCGATCCGTCCACCCGGGCGTGGATCGCCGCCAATGTCATGCCGCACCTGCAAAGCGCCAGCGCGCCGCGCAAGGTCGAAAGCGAGAACGTCGAAACCCAGCCGGCCTGGGAAAAAGCCCTCGAGGAAGTTCAGCCGATCCTGCGCAAGGAAGGCTTGAAGCCGGCCGTGCAGATTCTCAAGCAGGGTCTGCAATCGGCCCACGGTGGCCGCGAACGCTTCTTCTGGCAGTTCACCCTCGCGCGGCTGTGTTTCCTGGCCAAGAAATACGAACTGGCCAAGAACCAGCTCGAAACCCTCGATCAGACATTACAGGACTCAGGCCTGCACGCCTGGGAGCCCGATCTTGCATTGCAAGTGCTGCACCTGCTGCACAGTTGCTGCGAGTTGTTGCCGCAGAACCACGCCGTACGTGAAAGCAAGGAAGAGATTTATCGCAGGCTGTGCCACCTCGACCTCGAAGTGGTACTCGAATAGGCCCCAGGGCCACAACCGCAAGGAGAAAAGCCATGGCCAAAGAAGGCTCGGTAGCCCCCAAGGAACGCATCAACGTCACCTTCAAACCCGCCACCGGCGGAGCTCAGGAAGAGATTGAACTGCCGCTGAAGCTGCTGGCAATCGGTGACTACACCCACCGCAAGGACGATCGCAAAATCGAAGATCGCAAGCCGATCAGCATCGACAAGATGACCTTCGACGAAGTGTTGGCCAAGCAAGAGCTGGGTCTGACGCTGAGCGTGCCGAACCGTCTGCAGGAAGATGGCGAGGCTGAAGAGCTGGCCGTGCAATTGCGCGTCAATTCGATGAAGGACTTCAACCCGGCCAGCCTGGTCGAGCAAGTGCCTGAGCTGAAAAAACTGATGGAACTGCGCGATGCGCTGGTGGCCCTCAAAGGCCCGCTGGGTAACGCACCTGCGTTCCGTAAAGCGATCGAAGGCGTGCTCGCCGACGACGAATCCCGCGGTCGCGTACTCGGTGAGCTGGGCCTGAACGCCGCAGCCCCGGACGCCTGAGACTCCAGTAGCCAAGGAAGCCAACACAATGAGCACTAGCGCAGCACAAGAGAAGAGCGCCGCCAGCGGCGAATACAGCATTCTCGACAGCATCATCGCCGAAACCCGTCTGACCCCGGACGACGAAGCCTACGACATCGCCAAGCGTGGCGTGTCGGCGTTCATCGAAGAGCTGCTCAAGCCGCAGAACAACGGTGAGCCGGTCAAGAAAGCCATGGTTGACCGCATGATCGCCGAGATCGATGCCAAGCTCAGCCGTCAGATGGACGAGATCCTGCACCACCCGGATTTCCAGGCGCTGGAATCGTCGTGGCGTGGTCTGCAGTTGCTGGTCGACCGCACCAACTTCCGCGAAAACATCAAGATCGAAATCCTCAACGTCTCCAAAGAAGACCTGCTGGACGATTTCGAAGATTCGCCGGAAGTCATGCAGTCGGGCCTGTACAAGCACATCTACACCGCTGAATACGGCCAGTTCGGTGGTCAGCCTGTGGGCGCGATCATCGCCAACTACTACATGTCGCCAAGCTCGCCAGACGTCAAGCTGATGCAGTACGTGGCCAGCGTTTCGTGCATGTCCCACGCGCCGTTCATCGCTGCTGCCGGCCCGAAATTCTTCGGCCTGGAAAGCTTCACCGGCCTGCCGGATCTGAAAGATCTGAAAGACCACTTCGAAGGCCCGCAATTCGCCAAATGGCAGAGCTTCCGGACTTCGGAAGACTCCCGCTACGTTGGCCTGACCGTGCCGCGTTTCCTGTTGCGTAACCCGTACGACCCGGAAGAGAACCCGGTCAAATCGTTCGTGTACAAGGAAACCGTTGCCAACAGCCACGAGCACTACCTGTGGGGCAACACGGCCTACGCGTTCGGCACCAAGCTGACCGACAGCTTCGCCAAATTCCGCTGGTGCCCGAACATCATCGGCCCGCAGAGCGGTGGCGCGGTTGAAGACCTGCCGTTGCACCACTTCGAAAGCATGGGCGAAATCGAAACCAAGATCCCTACTGAAGTTCTGGTTTCCGACCGTCGTGAATACGAACTGGCCGAGGAAGGCTTCATCTCCCTGACCATGCGCAAAGGCTCCGACAACGCGGCGTTCTTCTCCGCAAGCTCGGTGCAGAAGCCGAAGTTCTTCGGCATCAGCGCAGAAGGCAAGGCGGCAGAGCTGAACTACAAGCTCGGCACCCAACTGCCGTACATGATGATCGTCAACCGCCTGGCTCACTACTTGAAAGTGCTGCAGCGCGAGCAACTCGGTTCGTGGAAAGAGCGTACCGACCTCGAGCTGGAACTGAACAAGTGGATCCGTCAGTACGTTGCCGACCAGGAAAACCCGAGCGCCGAAGTGCGTGGCCGTCGTCCGCTGCGCGCTGCGCAAGTGATCGTCAGCGACGTTGAAGGCGAGCCGGGCTGGTACCGCGTGAGCTTGAATGTGCGTCCGCACTTCAAGTACATGGGTGCCGATTTCACCCTGTCGCTGGTTGGCAAGCTGGACAAAGAGTAAGAGCGACTCATGGACGGATACGGCAGCCTGTTCGAACGCCTCAACGGCGACGCACAACTACGCAAGGGCAACAGCCTTGAGGCTTGTGCCATGGCGTCAGTGGCTGCCCATCTGGCCAAAATGCTCAGCACCCGGGCCGGCAGCGTGCAAACGCTGGCCGACTACGGGTTGCCCGATCTCAATGACATGCGCCTGAGCCTGCACGACTCGCTGAGTCAGGCCCGCCTGGCCATCGAAAACTTCATCGAAGCCTACGAGCCACGCCTGAGCAACGTGCGTGTCATTTCCCTGCCGCGTGACCACGATCAACTTCGCCTGGCCTTCAGTATCGAAGGCCTGCTGGAAGTCGAGGGTTTCAAGCGTCAGGTCAGTTTCTCCGCGCGCCTGGATGGCAGCGGTCAAGTCAAGGTCACCTAAGGAGATCCCCGATGTCTGGCAAACCCGCAGCACGCGTATCCGACCCCACCGCTTGCCCGCTCCCCGGCCACGGCACCAACCCGATCGCCGCCGGTTCCGGCGACGTGTTCTTCGACGGCCTCGCGGCCGCCCGCCAAGGCGATGTCTCGGCGTGTGGTGGTGCGATGGTCGGCGATCTTGCGACAACCGTGTTGATCAACGGCAAACCGGCTGCGACCGTAGGTTCGGTTGGATCTCACGGCAATAAGGTCACGGCCGGATCCGGGACGGTGATTATTGGCAATTCGCATACGCCGGCGCCGTTTGTGCCGCCGGAGCCGGTCATCATTCTTGGAATATTCAATCGTGTCTTTGAATTCAAAACCGCAGATGGAAGAACGGTTGAAAATTTAAACTACATCATGCGCTCTGATAGCGGGATTGAGAAAACAGGCTCAACGTCAACAGGCATGTCAGGTGGTTTTTCAACTGGAAAGACGGCAGAGCCTGTAACTATATATATTTCGGCGGACTAGTAGGTATGGAGACCGTAATCAACATCGATGGTGTCGCTTACACGTTTGTGACTCAGGACGAGGTGACTACACTTAAAGTTCTTACCGAAACAACTGAGAGCAAGGATACAAAGCCGAAGAAAGTTGACCTTCCGTTGGCCTGGATTATTACGCGAAAAAGTGGTGTGCCGCTCTTCGCCTTGAAACCGGGTAAGGATGACTCTCCATTCAGAATTATCACTGCGGAGAAACTATACGCAGAAAAGGGTCAGTGGTTCGAACCGTTGGCCAGATATTATAGAGAGCTTGTCTGGATCAACCCGGAAACAACGCAGGCCGGATCAGAATCGCATGCGGCTTATAAACATGTTACTTGGCAGGAGCTGATCGACTTCGCAATCGTCGACCGGTTTTCATTCACTTTTCACTCTGGAATGCCGGGTGACTGGAAATTCCGTGCCGTGGGCGGTGCTGAGTTCTTGATGGTGTTCATGGAGGATAAACCGTATTGGACTGATGGCATTGGCCAGGTGCCGTTTGCGGTTAACACCTATAGAAAATATCTGCGAGAAACAAAGCAGGTAGAACTCGCAATAAAGCTGGCTGGTGAAACGGGTATGACCTGGGGCGACGGCAAAGCCTATACCGGAGCAGAGCGAGGACCGAAAGACGTTTACGATAACTTCATCATATTGCGAGGGATATTGTGGGCAAAAGAAAACTGCAAGTTGGTTGTGAAAAAAGACACGGTATACGATAAAGGTATCCCGCACACAATTGAACTTACTGACGCGCCTTATGTGCCTGTATCGAATGCGAAGTTAATAAATCCAATTTCGCAAGGCGATATGGATCAGTACGGGGCATGGAATAAATGAAAGCTCGTCGCTTAGTTGCCTGTATTCCACACCTGATAGTATGTGCCCTGTATATTCCTTTGCATAACTACGGTGTCGACGTATATATCGATATGTATGGCGGGTTGACATCGAGAGGTATCGGCATCGGTATGACGCCGGATCTAATGGTTCAGTATTTTGTGGTGATGAACGCTATAGCGTTTTTTGTCCCCAAGCTGAAATTAAAGCTCCTGTCTGTCTCATTAATGCTGGGACTTATTTTGTACTATTTTTTGCCTCACTACCCCGTCCGTGCGATGGCTTACACCTCGATGGGTGGTGTCCTGACTTTTGCGGCGATATTTGCTGGCCAATTGATTGATCGCGTTTTTTTTTCAAATCGAGAAGTTAAAGCATGACTGTTGGGCGTTATGGCCGACATTGCCCGCGGGGAGTTTCTTACCCGCATGAACTGTTCTGCTGTTTTTTTAAATGAGTTCCACTACCAGGCAGGTACCCCGTGTCCTTTAACCACTACTACCAAAGCGAACTCACCGCACTGCGCCAGCTCGGTCGCCGTTTCGCCGAGCGTAGTCCGGCGCTGGCGCCGTATCTGGGGCAGGCCGGGCGGGATCCGGATGTAGAGCGGTTGCTCGAAGGCTTTGCATTCCTCACCGGGCGCCTGCGGCAGAAGCTCGATGACGAACTGCCGGAGCTCAGCCATTCGCTGATGCAGTTGCTGTGGCCGAACTACATGCGCCCGCTGCCGGCGTTCAGCATTTTGCAGTTTGATCCGCTCAAGCGTTCCGGGCCGGCGCTGCTGGTCGAGCGCGATACGCCGATCGAGAGCAAGCCGATAGAAGACGTGCGCTGCCGTTTCCGCACCTGTTACCCGACCGAAGTGCTGCCGCTGGATCTGGCCGCGCTGAACTACTCGGTGAAGGGCGATGGCTCGCTGCTCAGCCTGCGCCTGGAAATGAGCGCTGACGGCCACCTCGGCGAACTGGAGCTGAGCAAGTTGCGCCTGCACTTTGCCGGTGAGCGCTACATCAGCCAGATGCTCTACCTGAGCCTGCTGCGCAACCTCGACGGCATCGAACTGATCCCGCTCGACGGCGCCGGCAAGCCGATTGATGGCGTCAGCGGCAAGCCGATGGCGTTCAAGATTCCCGGCGACCGGGTGAAACCGGTGGGTTTTGCCGAAGAAGAAGCGTTGATCCCGTATCCGCTGAACACCTTCCGTGGCTATCGCTACTTGCAGGAATATTTCGCCTTCCAGGACAAGTTCCTGTTCGTCGACGTCAACGGTCTGGACATTCTCAAGGCGCTGCCGGAAGACACCCTCAAGCAGATGCGCGGCCTCGAATTGCGTTTCGACATCCGCAAGAGCGGCATCATGCGCATGCGCCCGACGCTCGATAACGTGAAGCTGTTCTGCACGCCGATCGTCAATCTGTTCGAGCACGACGCGCTGCCGATTCGTCTCGATGGCAAGCAGGACGAGTACCTCCTGCTGCCGGCGGAATACGACCTGGAAAACTGCGGTGTGTTCTCGGTGGAAACCGTGACCGGCTGGAAACCCGGCGGCCTCGGTTATCAGGAGTACGTGCCGTTCGAGTCCTTCGAGCACGACCCGAGTTTCGATGTGCCCAACAGCCGTCCGCATTACAGCATCCGCCAGCGTTCGTCCTTGCTGCATGACGGCCTCGACACTTACCTGAGCTTCGGCATCCGCCACACCGAAGCCCACGAAACCCTGTCGATCGAGCTGATGTGCACCAACCAGAACCTGCCGAAAAAGCTCAAGCTCGGCGACATCTGCATGGCCAGCGAGCAGACTCCGGAATTCCTCAGTTTCCGCAACATCACCCCGGCCACGTCGAGCTTCGCGCCGCCGCTGAACCGTGACTTCCTGTGGAAGCTGATCAGCAACATGTCGCTTAACTATCTGTCACTGGCGGACGTCAATGCGTTGAAGGTGATTCTGGAAACCTACGACCTGCCGCGCTACTACGACCAGCACGCGGAGAAGGTCAGCAAGCGCCTGCTCGGCGGCCTCAAGCACATCAAACATCACCACGTCGACCGCCTGCATCGCGGTCTGCCGGTGCGCGGTTTACGCACCGAACTGACCATCGACCCGGAAGGCTATATCGGCGAAGGCGACCTGTTCGTCTTCGCTTCGGTTCTCAACGAGTTTTTCGCGCTTTACGCCAGTCTCAATTCATTCCATGAGCTGCGGGTAAAAAGCACACAGGGAGAGGTGTACCAATGGACACCACGTATGGGCCTGCAGCCCCTGCTTTAAGCGGGCTGACCAAGGTAATACGCGAGTACTCGCTGTTTCAGGCCGTGCTGCTGGTGATCGACCGGCTGCGCGAGGCACACCCGCATCTGAGCGAAGACGATCTGTACGACCAGGTCGAGTTCCAGGCCAACCCGAGCCTGGGCTTTCCGCGCAGCGACGTCGATCGCGTCGAGTTTTTCGAAGAGCACGGCAAGATGCGCGCGCGCATGCGCTTCAACCTGATCGGCCTGGTCGGCTCTGGTTCGCCGCTGCCGGCGTTCTATGGCGAACAAGCCCTGGGCGACAGCGAGGATGGCAACCCGACGCGCAATTTCCTCGACCTGTTCCACCATCGCCTGCAACGGCTGATGCTGCCGATCTGGCGCAAGTACCGCTACCGCGCGAGCTTCCAGAGCGGCGCGATCGATCCGTTCTCGGCGCAACTTTTTGCGCTGATCGGCCTGGGTGGCGACGAGATCCGCAAGGCCAAGGAACTCAACTGGAAACGCTTGCTGCCGTACCTCGGTCTGCTCAGTTTGCGCGCGCACTCGGCGGCGCTGATCGAAGCCGTGCTGCGTTACTACTTCAAGCACGAAGACCTGGTCATCGAGCAGTGCATCGAGCGCCGCGTGGAAATTCTCGACGAGCAGCGCAATCGTTTGGGCCGCGCCAACAGCGTACTCGGCGAAGACCTGGTGCTGGGCGAACACGTGCGCGATCGCAGCGGCAAATTCCGCATTCACATCACCGAACTCGACTGGCAGCGATTCCATGAATTCCTGCCGATCGGTTTCGGTTACCAGCCGCTCTGCGCGCTGGTGCGGTTCACCTTGCGTGACCCGCTCGATTACGACATTCGCCTGGTCCTGCGCCAGGAAGAAATCCGCGAACTGCGCATCGGTGAGCAGAACGCCTGTCGCCTCGGTTGGACCAGTTGGCTGGGCCGCGAAAAAGCGGACGGCGTGGTGACCCTGGGCAGCAAAATTCATTAAGGACGTGAGCCATGATCAACGTAGACCTGCAACAACTCATCCAGGCGCTGGACGCCGAAACCCGTCGTGATCTGGAACGTTCGGCCGAGCGTTGCGTCGCCCGTGGCGGCAGCAAGATCCTCGTCGAAGACTTGCTGCTGGGCTTGCTCGAGCGCCCGAACGGCTTGCTGTCGCGCGCGCTGCAAGATGCTGACGTCGACGCCGGTGAACTGACCGCTGCATTGCAGTCGCGGGTCGAGCACAGCGCTTCGCGCAACCCGGTGTTCGCCCCGGAACTGGTGCAATGGCTGCAAGACGCGCTGCTGGTGGCCAACCTCGAGCTGGGCCAGACCCAGGTCGAAGACGCCGCGCTGATCCTGGCGTTGCTGCGCAACCCGATGCGTTATGCCGGCAGCCGTTATCAGCCGCTGCTCGCCAAGCTGAACATCGATCGCCTGAAAGAATTTGCCCTGTCGCAACAAGAGCAACCGGCGGCTAACGGCAAACCGGCGGCGCAGGGCGAATCGCTGTTGCAGCGTTTCACCCACAACCTGACCCAGCAGGCTCGCGACGGCAAACTCGACCCGGTGCTGTGCCGTGACGGCGCGATCCGGCAGATGGTCGACATCCTCGCCCGTCGCCGCAAGAACAACCCGATCGTCGTCGGTGAGGCCGGTGTCGGTAAGACCGCCATCGTCGAAGGCCTCGCCTCGCGCATCGCTGCCGGTGAAGTGCCGCAGGTGCTCAAAGGCGTTGAATTACTCTCGCTGGACATGGGCCTGTTGCAGGCCGGCGCCAGCGTCAAAGGTGAATTCGAGCGTCGTTTGAAAGGCGTGATCGACGAGGTCAAAGCCTCGCCGAAACCGATCATCCTGTTCATCGACGAAGCCCACACCCTGATCGGCGCGGGCGGCAATGCCGGCGGTTCCGATGCGGCCAACCTGCTGAAGCCGGCGCTGGCCCGTGGCGAACTGCGCACCATCGCCGCGACGACCTGGGCCGAGTACAAGAAATACTTCGAGAAAGACCCGGCGCTGGCCCGTCGTTTCCAGCCCGTGCAACTGCACGAACCGACTGTCAGCGAAGCGGTGACCATTCTGCGTGGTCTGGCTCAGGTCTACGAGAAGAGCCACGGCATCTACCTGCGCGATGACGCGGTGGTGTCCGCTGCTGAATTGTCCGCGCGTTACCTGGCCGGTCGGCAACTGCCGGACAAGGCCGTCGACGTCCTCGACACCGCGTGCGCCCGCGTGCGCATCAGCCTCGCTGCTGCCCCGGAAAGTCTCGAGCGCCTGCGTGGCGAACTGGCTGAAGGCGGCCGTCAGCGCCAGGCCCTGCGTCGCGATGCCGAGGCCGGTCTGCTGATCGACCACGAAGCGCTGGAGGCACTGGAAGCGCGGCTGGACGAAGCCGAAAGCGAGATGGTTGCGCTCGAGACCTTGTGGACTGAGCAAAAAGAACTGGCCGAGCGCCTGCTGGAACTGCGTCAGCAACTGGCCAAGGCCCGCGAAGCCGCAGCCGTCGAGCCGACCGTCAGCGTTGAAGAAGACGCCGAAGGCACCGTGATTGAAACTGTGGTCGCCGAAGTCGAAGAAGGCCAGAGCGTCGAAGCGCTGGAAGCTCAGCTGCATGAAACCCACGCCGCGTTGACCGCTGCGCAAGTCAAAGAACGTCTGGTCAGCTTCGAAGTGTGCCCGCGTCTGGTCGCCGAAGTGATCAGCGCCTGGACCGGTGTGCCGCTGGCGCAACTGGCCCGCGAGCACAACGCCAAGGTTGCCAGTTTCGCCACCGATCTGCGCACGCGCATCCGTGGTCAGGAGCAAGCCGTGCACGCGTTGGATCGTTCGATGCGCGCGACCGCTGCCGGTCTGAACAAGCCTGATGCACCGGTCGGTGTGTTCCTGCTGGTCGGCCCGAGCGGCGTCGGCAAGACCGAAACCGCGCTGGCCCTGGCTGACCTGCTGTACGGCGGCGACCGCTTCATCACCACCATCAACATGTCCGAGTTCCAGGAGAAGCACACCGTCTCGCGTCTGATCGGTGCGCCACCGGGCTACGTCGGTTACGGCGAGGGCGGCATGCTCACCGAAGCCGTGCGCCAGAAGCCGTATTCGGTGGTGTTGCTCGATGAAGTCGAGAAGGCTGATCCGGACGTGCTCAACCTGTTCTACCAAATCTTCGACAAAGGCGTGGCCAACGATGGCGAAGGTCGCGAGATCGACTTCCGCAACACGTTGATCCTCATGACCTCCAACCTTGGCAGCGACAAGATCAGCGAACTCTGCGAAGACGGCGCGCGGCCGACCGCCGAAGTGCTCGAAGAAACCATTCGCCCGGTACTCAGCAAACACTTCAAACCGGCGCTGCTGGCGCGGATGAAAGTGGTGCCGTACTACCCGGTGGGCGGGCCGGTGCTGCGCGAGCTGATCGAAATCAAACTCGGCCGTCTCGGCGAGCGCCTGAACCGTCGTCAGCTGGAGTTCAGCTGGTGCCAGAACCTCGTCGATCACCTGTCCGAGCGTTGCACGCAAAGCGAAAGCGGCGCGCGCCTGATCGATCATCTGCTTGATCAACACGTACTGCCGCTGGTGGCCGACCGTCTGCTCGATGCGATGGCGACCGGCGAAAGCCTCAAGCGTGTGCATGCCACGCTCGACGGCAACTCCAGCGTGACCTGCGAGTTCGTCTGAGGTGGGCGTGATGTTCACTCAAGTGCCGCAGCCACTGGTCTATGCCGAAGCGTTGCTGGCGCAGTTCGCCAGTCTTTCGCGCGCGGCGGACAGTGCTGCGCTGCTGAGTGAATTCGTCCGTGGCCTGGCCGAACTGAGTGGCTGCGAACTGACGCAGCTGTATTTGCTCGACGCCACCCACACCTGCCTGGGGATGAATGCCGAGTGCCTCGACGGCGCGCTGCAACCGCGTCAGGCGGCGAGCCTGCCGGCGGATTACAACGGCGAGCAACTGCTGCAATTTGCCCTGTGCCAGAACCGCGTGGTGTGCCTCGACGACCTGACCGGCAGCCTGCACGAAACCAGTTTTCTGCCGGCGACGAGCACGCCGTGGCAGTCGCTGTTGTGCGTGCCGCTGGTCAATCAGCACAAGTCGGTTGAGGGCTTGTTGCTGTGTGCCAGTCGCCGTCGCACTGACTTGCAGGGTTTCGCCGACTCCCTCGGCCAGCTCGGCTCGTTCGTGCTCGGTCAACTGCATCTGCTGCAACGCCTGCGTCAGCCAGCCGCCGAATCGGCCACCGCCACTCGCAGCGTGCCGAGCATCAGCGGCTACGGCCTGATCGGCAAAAGCGCGGCGATGCGCCAGACCTACTCGCTGATCAGCAAGATCCTCCACAGCCCGTACACCGTGCTGTTGCGTGGCGAGACCGGCACCGGCAAGGAGGTGGTGGCGCGGGCGATCCACGATTGCGGCCCGCGTCGCTCCCAGGCGTTCATCGTGCAGAACTGCGCGGCGTTCCCGGAAAACCTGCTGGAAAGCGAACTGTTCGGCTACCGCAAAGGCGCCTTCACCGGCGCCGATCGCGATCGCGCCGGGCTGTTCGACGCGGCCAATGGCGGCACGTTGCTGCTCGATGAAATCGGCGACATGCCGTTGTCGCTGCAAGCGAAGATTCTGCGCGTGTTGCAGGAAGGCGAGATCCGTCCGCTGGGTTCCAACGACACGCACAAGATCGACGTGCGCATCATTGCCGCGACGCACCGTGATCTGGCGGCGCTGGTCAGCGAAGGCAAGTTCCGCGAGGACTTGTACTACCGCCTCGCGCAGTTCCCGATCGAGCTGCCGGCCCTGCGTCAGCGCGAAGGCGACATCCTCGATCTGGCTCGACATTTCGCCGAGAAGACCTGCACGTTTTTGCAGCGTGACCCGGTGCGCTGGTCGGATTCGGCGCTGGAGCATCTGTGCGGCTACAACTTCCCCGGCAACGTTCGCGAACTCAAGGCACTGGTCGAGCGCGCGGTGTTGCTCTGCGAGGGCGGCGAGTTGCTCGCCGAGCATTTTTCCCTGCGCCTGGAAGCGATGCCGGAAGACAACAGCGGCCTGAATCTGCGCGAACGGCTGGAGCAGGTCGAGCGCACTTTGCTGCTTGATTGCCTGCGCAAAAACGACGGCAACCAGACCCTCGCCGCCCGCGAACTGGGCCTGCCTCGGCGCACGCTGCTGTACCGCCTCGGGCGCCTGAATATCAATTTGGGTGACTTTGATGGTTGACCTACAGCACTTCTTCGAACCCAACACATACCCTGTGGCGAGGGGATTTATCCCCGTCCGGCTGCGCAGCAGTCGCAGTCCGGCAAATACGGTTTCACTGAGAGACCGCGCTGGCAGGTTATGGGGGCGCTGCGCACCCCAACGGGGACAAGTCCCCTCGCCACGGGAGGTCGCCGTACCTCCAGGCTATGGCGCAAGGCCCCGATCTAGAGGCTTCGAGCCCACCTCAAGAACTTATTTCAGCGCCGCCCGCAAGGGTCGGCGCTTTGTGCTTTGTCTACACCTGGAGACCCTCTGATGTCTGTTCGTCACTGGCACGCTGTCCTGCTGACCCTCGTCGTTCTATGCGGCCTTGGCGGCTGTAGCGGCAATTACAAATTCAACGACAACGACTATCGCCCGTTGGGTGATCCGCAAGCGGTCAATCGCGGCAAGTGACCGCAAGGAGCATCAAACATGGAATTGGTTTTCGAAATGCTGAACACCAAGCAGTTCGTGCCCACCGAGCTGTGCCAGCGGACCTTCAAGCAGGCCGGCGGCGTGATCGGGCGCGGCGAGGACTGCGACTGGATCATCCCTGACCGCAAGCGGCACCTGTCCAATCATCACGTGATTGTCAGCTACCGCGAGGGCTCGTTCTTCCTTACCGACACCAGCAGCAACGGTGTCCAGGACGGCAGCAGCGGCGCGCGCCTGCACAAGGGCGAGCCGGTGCGCATCGAGCACGGCAGCACCTACATTCTCGGCGACTTCGAGATCCGCGCGCGGCTGGTCCGTGACCCGGCGACCTTCGACGGCGAAGTCGGCCGTCCGCGTGCCGCTGGCAGCATCATTCCGGATGACGCGTTCCTCGACCTCGACCCGCTCAATGCCCTCGAACAGCAAGAGCGCGTCTACTCGGAAATCGACGAACTGCTGTCGCCCACCGCCAAGCCGGAAGACTCCCGTCAACGTGCCGACTACGCGCGCATCGACATGGAAAGCCTGATGGTCCCGGAGCTGATCGCCGCCCCGGTCGAGCCTGAGCCGGCGCCTGCACCGAAAGCCGTCGAGCGTCAGAGCGAAGGTTTCTGGGAACACTTCGGCGCGGCGCTGGGCGTCGACGTCAAAGGCCTCAGCCACGACGAACGCGAAGCGCTGGCGCTCAACGCTGCGCGCCTGCTGCGCCAGAGCATCGGCGGTTTGCAGCAGAGCCTGCGCACCCGCTCCGAGCTGAAAAACGAACTGCGTCTGGCGCAGACCACCGTGCAGGGCACCAACAAGAACCCGCTGAAATTCGCCGTCGATCCGAGCGAAGCACTGCAGATTCTGTTGCAGCCAAGCAAGCCTGGACACCTGCCGGCCGAGCAGGCGATCTCCCGTGCATTCCGTGATTTGCAGGCGCACCAAGTGGCTTTGCTGACCGCCAGTCGCGCCGCCGTGCGAGGCACGCTGGAGCACTTCTCGCCGGAGCAACTGACCCTGCGTTTCGAGCGCGACAGCAAGCCATTGATTGCAACATCGGGTGGGCGCTGGAGAGCGTTCGGCCGCTATCACCAGGCCCTGCGTCAGGACGATGACTGGAGCGAGCGTCTGCTGGCCCGCGACTTTGCCCAGGCCTACGAAGAACAGATCCGCCTGATCTCCACCCTCCACACCGACCACCAAGGATGATGCGCATGTCTCGCCGCTCGACCGCTTTTTTCAAGACGCTGACTGCGCTCACCGTGCTGGTGCTGCTTGCCGGTTGCTCGTCGCTGTCGCCGTACTCGAAAGTGACCAAGATCAATCTGAAACTGACCGGCAGCGATCAGCTCAACCCGGACCTCAACGGGCGGCCGTCGCCGATCGTCGTGCGTCTGTTCGAACTCAAGCACCCGGTGACCTTCGAGAACGCTGATTTCTTCAGCCTCTACGAACGCGCCAAGGAATCCCTCAACCCGGATCTGGTGGCCAGCGAAGAACTCGAACTGCGCCCGGGTGAAACCGTGGAACTGAAACTCAGCGTGGAGGAGGGCAGCCGTTACGTGGGCATCCTTGCTGCCTATCGCGACCTGCCGGATACCCAGTGGCGCCACACCGTGCAGATCACTCCGCTGGAACTCACCGAGGCTGATCTGACACTCGATCAGGCCGGTATCCGCAATACCCAACAAGTGCTCGCCAAGGCGGATGACTGATCATGAACACCCATAAAGTCATTTGGCAGGAAGGCATGTTGCTGCGGCCGCAGCACTTCCAGCACAACGATCGTTACTACGATCACCAGATGAAAACCCGCACGCAATTGCTCGGTGGCTACACCTGGGGTTTTCTCAATCTGGAAATCGACTTGCAGTTCCTCAACATGGGCAAACTGGTGATCAGTGAAGCCTCGGGGATTCTGCCGGACGGCAGCCTGTTCGAGCTCGGTGGCAACACCGAGCCGCTGGCGCTGGACGTGCCGCCGAACACCGGCAACACGCCGATCTATCTGGCGCTGCCGCTGGTCACCGGCAACCACATCGAGGCCCGGCGCCCGGAGCAATCCGACGTGCTCGCACGCTACACCGCGTATGACGCCGAAGTCGCCGACTCCAACGCCGGCGATGATTCCGCCAGTCAGGTCAGCTGCGGTCGCCCGGACTTCAAACTGTTGCTCGGCGAGCAGCAGAGCGATCAGGCCTACGTGAAGCTGAAAATCTGCGACGTGCTCGACACCACGCCCGACGGCGTGATCAGCCTCGACCCGGATTTCGTCCCGACCTACATTCAGGCCCACGCCTCCAGCTACCTGCTGTCGTGCCTGAAAGAAGTGATCAGCATGCTCAGCCACCGTGGCGACACCATCGCCGAGCGGATTCGCTCCAACGGCAAGGTCGGCGGCGCTGAAGTCGGCGACTTCATGATGCTGCAACTGATCAACCGTACCGAACTGCTGCTGCGCCATTACCTCGGTCTGGAACAAGTGCACCCGGAAGAGTTGTACCGCACGCTGCTGACCATGCTCGGCGATCTGGCGACCTTCTCCGGCGAGAGCAAACGCCCGCGTCTGGACAGCCGCTATTCCCACGCCGATCAGGGCGCAAGCTTCCGCAAACTGATGGAAGCGATCCGTCAGGTGCTGTCGATGGTGCTCGAACAGCACGCCATCGAGTTGATCCTGCAGGCGCGTCAGTACGGCATCATCGTCTCGCCGTTGCACGATCACAAACTGCTCGGCTCGGCCTCGTTCGTGCTGGCAGCCAGTGCCAACTGCGACTCCGAAGAACTGCGTCAGCGTTTGCCGCAGCACCTCAAGGTCGGCCCGGTGGAGCGCATCCGCCAACTGGTCAACCTGCACTTGCCGGGGATCAAGGTCAAACCGTTGCCGGTGGCACCACGGCAGATCGCGTTCCACTCGAACAAAACCTATTTCATTCTCGAACTCAGTTCCGAAGACCTGGCACAACTCGAACGCTCCGGCGGTTTCGCGTTCCACGTGTCCGGCGAATTCGCCGAGCTTGAACTGAAATTCTGGGCCATCAGGAACTGACCGACATGATCAAGGAAACGGATTACAACCAGGACGACAAAACCGTCCTGCTCGATCGTCAAGGCCACGGACCGGCATCGAGTCCGCTGACCGACTTCGCCGCGCCGCCGCGTTTCGAGCAACTGGAAGAACGCATGATCTACGCCGCGCGCCTGCGTCCGGCGGAGGCGTTCAACATCAGCCTCAACTCGCTGGTCGCGGCCTCGTCCGACCTGCTTTCGGAAGTGGTGCGTCTCAAGCACAGCGAAACCCGCGAAGACCTGTACGCACTCAATGAGCGGCTGACCGCCGGGCTGAAATTGTTTGAAGTACGCGCCCTGCACAACGGCGCCGAAAGCAGCCAGGTGATGGCCGCGCGTTACGTGCTCTGCACCGTGGTCGACGAAGCCGTCGTGACCACGCCGTGGGGCAACGAAAGCGAATGGTCGCAGATGAGCCTGCTGAGCAGCTTCCACAACGAAACCTTCGGCGGCGAGAAGTTTTTCCAGCTGCTTGATCGGCTGTCGAAAAACCCGGTCAAGCACCTGCCGATGCTCGAACTGATGTACCTGTGCCTGTCCCTCGGTTTCGAGGGCAAGTACCGCGTGCAGGCGCGCGGCATGCTTGAGCTTGAAGGCATCCGCGACGCCTTGTACCGGCAGATCCGTCAGTTGCGTGGCGACGTGCCGCGCGAGTTGTCGCCGCACTGGGAAGGCCTCAACGACCAGCGCCGCAACCTGGTGCGTATCGTGCCGGCGTGGATGGTGGTGCTCTTTACTCTGGTCTGCCTGGTGGTGATGTATTCGGGCTTCGCCTGGGTCCTGAGCGAACAACGCGACACCGTTCTGCATCCTTATCAGCCGCTTGATCCAGCCGCGGTGCAACCGCAGGCGCAGCCGTAAAACAGGGACGTGTGATGAAAAAGTTTTTCAAGAAAGTCGGCGCCTTCCTGCGCCAGACCTGGGTCTGGACTCTGCTGCTGGTGCTGTTCGTGGCGCTGCTGGTGTGGTTCGTCGGCCCGTTGTTGGCGGTCGATGATTACAAGTTCTGGGAAAGCGCGACCTCGCGCCTGCTGACCATCAGCGTGCTGTTCCTGATCTGGGGCCTGACCATGGTCTTCGTCAGCTGGCGCGCGGGTATCCGCAAGAAAGCCGAGGAGGAAAGCGAGGACGGTCAGGACCGCATTCGCCGCGAAGAGCTGATCGACGAAGAACAGAAAGAGTTGAAGGCGCGGTTCAAGGACGCGCTGAAAACCCTGAAGACGTCGAGCCTGTATCGCGGTCGCAGCGAGCGCTGGCGCAGTGACTTGCCGTGGTACCTGCTGATCGGTCCGCAGGCCTCGGGCAAAACCAGCCTGCTGGACTTTTCCGGTCTGGAATTTCCGATCAACAAGATCGACCGCAAGCTGACCCGCGACACCCTCGGCACCCGTCATTGCGACTGGTATTTCGCCGATCACGGTGTCCTGATCGACACCGCCGGGCGCTACACCACTCAACCGGACGCGGAAGTCGACGGCAACGCCTGGACCACCCTGCTGGAACTGCTGCGCAAGCGTCGTCGCGGCCGTCCGTTGAACGGCGTGCTGGTGACCATTCCGGTGGAAACCCTCACCGGCGGCAGCGAGCAGGACATCGAGACCCTCGCGCGCCAGGTGCGCAGCCGTCTGCAGGACGTGCATCAGAAACTCCACGTCGATGTGCCGGTGTATCTGGTCCTGAGCAAGGCTGACAAGCTGCTCGGCTTCGACGAGTTCTTCGATCAACTGACCCGCGAAGAAAGCGATCAGGTGCTCGGCACCAGTTTCCGCAAGGATCAGGTCGGCACCGACGTCACGGTCCTGCGCAACGAGTTCGAAGAGCTGCTGCGCCGCCTGAACAGCCAAGTGATCATGCGCATGCACTCCGAGCGCGACACTCAGCGCCGTGGGCGCATCCTCGACTTCCCGCATCAGTTGGGGCAGATCGGCGAGCGTCTGTGCCTGTTCGTCGACATGGCGTTCACCGGCAACCGTTATCAGCGCGCCACGCAACTGCGCGGCTTCTACCTGACCAGCGCACCGCACCTGACCCAGGAAATGGATTCGACCACCGCCGGCATCGGCGCCAGCCTGGGCATGAACGCCGGCGTGCTGCCGACCCTGCGCAGCGGTCGTTCGCGGTTCATCCACCACTTGCTCAGCCAAGTGATTTTCCCCGAGGCCGATCTGGCCGGTCTGGACAAGCGCGAGCGCAGCCGCATTCATTGGGGCCAGCGCGCGCTGTACGTCGGCGCACTGGCGGCACTGGCACTGTTCGGCATGCTCTGGGCCGGTGGTTTCTCGGCCAACTACGAGCGTCTGGAAAACTTGCGCACACTGGCGCAGAACTGGACCCAGCAACGCTCGGCCGTAACACCGCGAGATGACGCCATGGGCGTGCTGAAAGTGCTCGACACCAGCTACGCAGCGACTCAGGTGTTCCCGAGCAAGGGCGACGTGTCGTACCACGAGCGTGGCGGCCTGTATCAGGGCGAAGAGATCAACCCGGTGGTGAAAACCGCCTACGAGCGTGAGCTGGAAGCGCAGTTGCTGCCACGGGTCGCGACCATGCTCGAAGGGCAGATCCGCGCCAACATGAAGGATCGCGATCGCCTGCTCAACAGCCTGCGCGCGTACCTGATGCTGAACATGAAGGATCGTCGCGACGCGGCGTGGCTCAAGGACTGGGTCGCCACTGACTGGTCGCAGCGCTACACCGGCAACACCGCGGTGCAGAACGGTCTGAATACGCACCTCGAGCGTTTGCTCAAGCAGCCGTTCATCTACCCGCTGAACGATCAACTGGTGACGCAGGCGCGTCAGGTCCTGCGCAGCGAATCGCTGGCCAACGTGGTTTACCGCATGCTCCGCGAGCAGGCGCGCAACCTGCCGGACTACCGCTTCAGCCAGCACCTCGGCCCGCAAGGTTCGTTGTTCATCGGCACTGAATACGTGATCCCGGGTTTCTACACCCAGCAGGGTTATCAGCAGTATTTCTCGGTGCAGGGCGCCGCGCTGGTCACCGATATCCTGCGCGACAACTGGGTGCTGGGCGAAGGCGCGGGCATCAGCGACATGGACTTGCGTCGCCTGATGGTCGAGCTTGAGCAGCTGTACTTCCGCGACTACGCCAACTACTGGAGCGAAGCCGTTGGCCAGGTCGCATTGCCACCGATCAGCGACGCTGGCGAAGGCGCCGAGCAACTGGCGGGCCTGACTTCGGCTAACTCGCCGGTCCTCGCATTGCTCACCGAAGTGCGTGAAAACACCCGCTTCGAAGCTGCGCCTGATCCGGTCGATGAAGCCGGCGAAGCTGCCGATGCGCTGGCCGGGCAGAAAGGCAAACTGGGCAAGGTCGGCAAACTCGCCGCCGCTGCCGCCGACAAGGCTTCGGCGCTGAACGTGGCGAAGAACCTGCCGGACACCGCGAAGAAATCCCTGCAACGCCGCTTCGAACCGCTGCATCGTCTGCTCGATGACAACAACGGCCCGGGCGCTGACCTGACGCCAGCGTTCAGCGCGCTCAACGACCTGCAACTGCAACTGGCCGGCCTGGCCCGTTCCAGCACGCCGGAGCAAGCCGCGTTCGAGATGGCCAAGACGCGCATGAGCGGCCAGCGTGATGCGCTAACCAACCTGCGCAATGCCTCCGGTCGTCTGCCGCGTCCGCTGAGCGTGTGGTTCAACGTGCTGGCCGAGGACTCGTGGCGCCTGGTGCTCAACGATGCCTATCAATACCTGAACGGCCGTTATCAGAACGAGCTGTACAGCGTGTACGGCAAAACCATCAGCAAGCGCTATCCGTTCAGCGCCAGCAGCACCAGCGACGTGGCGATCAGCGACTTCCGCGAGTTCTTCCGTGCTCAAGGTACCGTCGACCGCTTCTTCGACAGCTACATGCGCCCGTTCGTCAGCGGCGATCCGGGCAACTACCGCATGCGCAGCGTCGACGGCCACAGCCTGCCGGTATCGAAGGTCTACCTTGATCAGATGGCGGCGGCGCAGACCATTCGCCAGAGCTTCTTCTCGATCAACCCGGCCGAGCCGACCGTGCAGTTCAAGCTTGAGCCGTACACCCTCGATCCGGCGGTCAGCCGTTCCGAATTCAAGTTCGGCGACAAGACCATGGAATACCGCCACGGCCCGATCCTGCCAATGACCTTCAAGTGGCCGACCGATGCTGAAGACGGTCGCACCAGTCTGGTCATGGACAAGATGGCCGGGCGTCCGATCGGTATCGAGAAAAACTCCGGCCCATGGTCGCTGTTCCGTCTGTTCGACCTGATGCAGACCGAGTACCTGAACGGTCGTGACGTGCTGGTACTGAAAGCGGACGTGGGCGGCCTGCGCGCCAACTATCTGCTGACCAGCCAGCGCACGCCGAACCCGTTCGACATGGGCGTGCTGCGCACCTTCCGTATGCCGGTGCAGCTCTGATGCTGGTGGCCAGTCCCTGGCGCAGCGCGGCGCGTACCGACCCGGGCAAGGTGCGGGCGCGCAACGAAGATGCCTTCCTCGACTCCCCGCAGCACGGGCTGTGGGTGGTCGCGGACGGCATGGGCGGTCATCAGGGTGGCGACATCGCCAGCCAGTTGATCGTCGCCAGCCTGGCTGAGTTGCCGCAACACGAGGATTTCGACGAACGTCTCAAAGCCATCCGCCAGTGCCTGCACTGGCTGAACCGGCGACTGGGGCAAGAGCTGACGGTCACCGCCGGACGTCACGACAGCATCATGGGCAGCACCGTCGTCGCGCTGCTGGTGGAAGGCAATCGCGCGGCCTGCATCTGGGCCGGTGACAGCCGTTGCTATATGTGGCGCGGGCAGCGGTTGTATCAGCTGTCCAAGGACCATTCGCTGCAACAGCAACTGATCGACGAGCAGCAAATGAGCGTCGAACAGGCGGCAGCGCACCCGGCGGCTCAGGCACTCACCCGAGCCGTCGGCGCCGCCGACACACTGACACTGGATGTGCTTGAACTCGAGGTCTATCCGGGCGATGTGTTTTTGCTCTGCAGCGATGGTTTGTATCAGGGCCTGAGCAGCGATGCCCTCGGCAACGCCCTCAGCCTCAGCGCGCCGCACGTGGCGCTGGAACGTTTGTTCGACGGCGCTCTGCGTGGCGCCGCGCGCGACAACCTGACTGCCGTGGTGATCCGCCAATGAGTGAACTCGAATCGCCCATCGATGACCTGCTGATCAGCGAAGAACAGGCCAGCAACCTGACCTACTTCGCCTTCGCCAAGGGCAACAAGGCCGAACCGCTGCTGGCGCCGACCAAGGCCAGCATCCTTGCGCTGCCGGATGTACTCGCCGGTCGCTACCACCTCGAGCGTCTGCTCGGGGCCGGTGGCATGGGCGCCGTTTACCGGGCGCGGGATCTGCTGCACGAACAGTTCGGCGATCCCGACCCTTACATTGCGCTGAAAATCCTCAGCGAAGAATTTGCCGAATCGCCGGATGCCAGTGCCTTGCTCTACAGCGAGTTCGCCCTGACCCGACGCCTGCGCCACGACAACGTCGTGCGTGCGCACACCTTTGAAGTCGACACCGACTGCCAGCGGGCCTTTATCACCATGGAATACATGCGTGGCCTGACCCTGGACAAATTGCTCTGCGAGCGGCCCCTCGGCCTGCCGTGGCAAGAATTGCGCGACATCGTCCTGCCGCTGCTCGACACGTTGGCCTACGCCCACCGTCGCGGCGTGCTGCACGGTGATCTGAAACCGAGCAACGTCATGCTCAGCGAAGACGGCCTGCGCCTGTTCGACTTCGGTCTGGGGCAGGCAGAGGAGGGCATCTTGCCCGGCCTGCCGCACCTGAGCCGCGAGCGCTTCAACGCCTGGACCCCGGGCTACGCCGCCCCCGAACTGCTTGAGGGCCAACCGTTGTCGGCCAGCGCGGACGTGTACGGCGTGGCCTGCGTGATCTATGAACTGGCGGGCGGCAAACACCCGTTCCGCCGCTTGCCCTCGGCCCAGGCCCGCGACGAGCATCTGGAGCGCGAACTGCGCGCCCCAGCGAATCTACCCCAGCACGGCTGGCAAGCGCTGCGAACCGCGCTGAGCTTCAACCCGGCAGAACGCACCATCACTGCCCAACAATTGCGTGACGCCTTGGGCGCCACTTCGTCCTGGCTGCAACGTCTGCGACTTCGGGCGTAACGGATGACATTCGAACAGGGAGCACACGATGTTCAACTCAGCTAACGAAACCCACTTCAGCCTCAAGGTCGAAGACTACGTCGGCGACCTGCAAGTGCTGTCGTTCACCGGCACCGAAGGCATCAGCCAGGCGTATCGCTTCGACCTCGAACTGGTCAGCGAAAACCCCGATCTGGACCTCGAACAACTGCTGCACAAGCAGGCGTTTCTGGCATTCGATCCACAGGGCTCGGGCATTCACGGGCAGATCTACCGCGTCGCCCAGGGCGATGCCGGCAAGCGCCTGACCCGCTACAAAGTCTCGATCGTGCCGCAACTGCAATACCTGCATCACCGCACCAACCAGCGCATCTACCAGCAGATGTCGGCGCCGAAAATCATCGCGCTGATCCTCGAAGAACACGGCATCAAGAGCAACGCCTACAGCTTCCAGCTCAGCCAGCCGTGCCCGGATCGTGACTACTGCGTGCAGTACGACGAAACCGACCTGCATTTCGTCCAGCGTCTGTGCGAAGAAGAGGGCATTCACTACCACTTCCAGCACAGCGAAAAAGCACACCTGCTGGTGTTCGGCGACGACCAGACCGTGTTCCAGAACCTTGGGCAGCCCACCGCTTATGTGCAGGGTAGCGGCATGGTCGCCGACGAGCCGGTGATCAAAGCCTTCAAACTGCGTCTGGAAACCCGCACCACGCGCACCACGCGCCGCGACTACGACTTCGAAAAACCGCGCCTGCGAATGGAAGCCGCGTACAAACCCGACGGCGACAGCACCGAGCCGGATCTCGAAGATTACGACTACCCCGGCCGCTTCATCGACCGCGCACGCGGCAAGTTCCTCAGCCAGCGCGCCCTCGAACGCCACCGCGCCGACTACCGCCAGGCCGAAGGTCGCGGCGACCAGACCAAACTGGTCAGCGGCCACTTCATGGAAATGTCCGACCACCCACGCAGCGAGTGGAACGACCTCTGGCTGCTCACCGAAATCTTCCACGAAGGCAAACAACCGCAAGTCCTCGAAGAAGGCGTGACCAGCGACACCACTGACAACAAGGACGACTTCCACCAGGGCTACCGCAACACCTTCCTCGCCACCCCATGGGACGTGTTCTACCGCCCGGCCCTCGAACACCCCAAACCACGCGTGCTCGGCAGCCAGACCGCCATGGTCACCGGCCCCAAAGGCGAAGAAATCCACTGCGACCAATACGGCCGCATCAAAGTGCAATTCCACTGGGATCGCGAAGGCTTGGCCGACGACAAAACCAGCTGCTGGCTGCGCGTCTCCAGCTCCTGGGCCGGCGACCGCTACGGCGCCATCTCCATCCCGCGCATCGGCATGGAAGTCCTAGTCACCTTCCTCGAAGGCGACCCCGACCAACCGCTGGTGACCGGCTGCCTGTACCACAAGGAAAACCCGGTGCCGTACGCACTGCCGGCGAACAAGACTCGCAGCGTGTTCAAAACCCTCAGCTCCCCGGGTGGCGGCGGCTACAACGAACTGCGCATTGAAGACAAGAAAGGTGCCGAGCAGATTTACATCCACGCCCAGCGCGATTGGGATGAAAACGTTGAGCACGACCAGAAGATTCGGGTCGGCAATGAACGTCATGACACGGTGGTGAAGAACACTTACACCGAGCTGAAGGCTGAAGAACACCGCACCACGATCTCCGACCGCAAGGTTGAAGCGAAGCTGGATGATCACCTGACAATTGGGCAGAACCAACACGTCAAACTCGGCACGGCGCAGCTGACCAGTGTGGGGAAAGAGATACACCTCAAGGCTGGGGACAAGATCGTTATTGAGGCGGGGACGGAGCTGACCATTCTTGGGGGTGGGAGCTTTATCAAGCTGGATGGCGGTGGGGTCACGGTGGTTGGGCCGGTGATCAAGATCAATGCGGGTGGCTCGGCTGGGTCGGGCACAGGGATCGGGATTAAGCCGCCGGTGCTGCCGGGGGCGGCGGATAAGGATAAGGCGGGGAGTTTGATGGATCAGGCGTTGGCGAATTCGCCGCCTGAGAAGGTTAAGCCGAAGGCTTTTTTTGTGTTTTCCGAGTGATCGACATGAATGGTGTTTTGAAGAAGAGCAATGGCATCGCGATAGCGGTTTTCACCGCGTCGCTGTTGAGCCTGTTTCATGGCAGCGCTTATGCGGATGAATGTCCGTCCGAGGACTTTTCCCAGTTTCTGCCGGCGTTTTCTGCGAATGCCGAAACTCAGCAGCGGTGGACTGCGATGACGGTGAAGTCGCTGGTTTTGAAACCGGTGGGAGATCATGGGGTTTTTGAGCCTAAAACGATGGGGCTTACTAGCACCAATTTAGCGTTTCCGTTGATGGCGCCTGTAGGCGCGGACAAGACTGAAGGCGTAGAGGTTGAGGAGATTGACGATAATCATTTCAACGTAGTGGATAAGCGAGCAGGTAATAGCAACATCAAGATTTTTAATTTTTCTCGCCAAGCGTGTTGGGTGCTTGAGGGGGTTGAAGATTGGTCGATCAGTGAGAAAGATCTCGTAGAGACGAGCAAGCCCCGCATGAGCGAGGCAGAGAATTTTTGCTTTCAACGTGCAGAGGCCTTTAGAGGCCTAGGGGGGCTGGAGCAGTACCGACTCACAGGTGAGTTGTTTGAAGCTTCCTTGGAAAACTATCTATGCGCAGCCGCTTCCGGTGATCCCCAGGCTAGTTTGAATGCAGCAAGCTTGAGTCTTTCCGGAATGGCTCCGCAGTTGCAAACGGAGAAGGTTGAGCAGCTATTCAAGGCAGCAGCGACCACTCTGCCTGAGGGGGCGATGAGCCTCTCGTTGTTTTATTGCGATGGAAACAACATTTCCTCCAATGGCCCTTGCCAGCATCCAGCACAGGCCGAGGAAGCGCTGACGCAAGCGGCCCGTATGGGAAGTGCTTTTGCGATAAATGCACTCGGGCGTGCCTTTGAAACTGGAGAGCTGGTAACGAAGGACATGTCCCGGGCGGTTGCGTGCTACCAAGTGGCTGCCAAAAAAGGCAGCAAAGGGTCTATCGCACATTTGGAACGTCTAAATAAACAGACCGCTGAAATTACTAAAGCGAGCTATTGCTACTGATTATTGCAGGAAGCAGAAATGACAGAGCCACTAGATTTATCAAGTAACTATACGAGTGCTAACTATAGATATAAGGAAGGAGGAGATGGTTTCGTCGTAGAAAATGGCAAAAAAATCGTCGATTGCTCTCATATGGTAAACCTGTTGCTCACAGGTGCTGGATATCAAGTTCCTTACCAGAATACGGCGGGGCTAAATAGTGCAGCCGCACTTCAATACTATGATGTAATTAGTCCTGCTAATGTGAGGCGAGGAGATATCGTACTCTGGATTAACGTAATCTCTAATCGAGATAATAAAACGCTAAATCATACGGGTATCGTAGAGCACTATGATAGTACGCTGGACTCTCAATATGGTGAGTTTTTTGGGGCGCAAAGCTCTGGTCCAGCTACTGCAAAGTTTGGTGCCTATAGCAAAGCATATTTTTGGCCAGTCCCTACAAAATTTCTAAGGGTTAAGGAATCGACTCGGACGGGGGAAGGATCCGCACCTGCGCCCGCACCTGCACCTGCACCTGCACCGGTAGAATCTACACCATTAATGAATTTTCAGTACCCGTTTAGAAAAGCGGACGGATCGCAATTTAAGGATGCTGAAGAAATCTTTAAAGCACTTGAGAGTGAAAGCTCAGGTAACTTTTTACTTGGGAATCATGGATTTTGGCATGGCGGTATTCATATCACGCATAAGACTGCTCCGCAGTGTGTGAGAGATGAACCTATTCGTTGTATTGGAGATGGTGTCGTCGTAGCCTATCGGTTGAATGAGGATTATTTAAAGACTGAGTTTGAAGGTTCGAGTACTACAGAGGAATTGAAGTACTCAAATTCATTCTGCCTTGTCAAGCACGACTATAAATCACCACCTAATAAAGAGGTCGTGCCCAATACTAGTAATGAACTCGTATTTTATAGCCTGTATATGCATTTGCTACCATACCAGAGGTACGCGGATGAACCAGAACAGACGGGCCATCAGAAAATAAAGATGATCGCAAGTGGGTTTAAAGCTCGAAGCGATGTTGCTGGTGCGACTGGCTGCATCGAATACGGTTCGATTTCTGCTGGAACTCAAATTGAAATACTTGAAGAGCACTCTGATCACATCCACGCGAAAGGCAAACTAATTAAAGGTACAGTAGGTGGACGCACGCCAGGACAGGATTTCTGGTTCGCCTACAAGCAAAACGGTGTTGCATACCCAAGAGGTGATGGCAGTGCGAGCTGGAAAGCAATAACTGCACCGGAGCGAAAGAAGCCAGATTATTGGAAGGGCAAGGTCAGAGCTATAGTTACCGGCTCTGGGCTTACCTTAAGGGTAGCCCCCTCACCGCAGAGTAACGGCGCTTTAGCTGGGGCTGCAATGAGACAGGTAAATAGTCTGGGGCAAAACGAAGATTTAGTACTTTGTACAAATAGCGTAATAGAATTTGATAGTGGGAAAGTTTTTAGCCTGAAGATTGGCTCTAAGTCATACAAAATGGCGGAATGTTGCTTCGTGCCAAGTACTTCTGGCACTGCAACCGGTTTGAAAAGCCATTCCACTCCTGTCCCAGCAACTTTTTGGGCTTGTGTTGAAAAGCCTTATGTTCAACTGCTTGGATTGATTCCTACGGAGTTTGACAAGGTCGTAGCTATGGATACGGCAATTAAGGCAGGTGACGTAATCGGCTTTCTTGGTTTAAATGAAACATTGGCAGGTCCTGATGGAGGGGTTTCGAGAAGTTATCAAGTCCATGTGGAAATTTTTTCGGCAGATCCGAGAATTGAGGATTTCTTGAAAAACAAGGCAGCAGTGAAGCAAGGAAAGCAATACTTGCACTTGCCAGCGAATACAACTTTGAAAAGTAAGCCCCCTCTAACTGGGGTTGTGACAATTTCGAATGAAACCTTTGTGGAGCTTGGGAAAACTGTTATCTATAAGGACCCTGAAGAGTGGTACGAAGTAACCGTAGTTGATGAATCAGAAAGCAAATCGGGTTTGCTCAAAAAAGAAGGGGCGGAGCTTATTGCTCAGCACGACTGGGAAAAACTAGGCTTTCGCGTCGTTAAGGAATCAAATTCAAATTCTGATGGTTTTCTGGATCCTGATGATATGCCAGAATTCTTCCAGACCTTATATAACGACTTGGATCGATTTGGTAACAGAGATCAAAAAGTCAGTCCCGAAGATTTCCCGATTGCACTCAAGAATATTGAGTTCAGGGATCATTGGTCAAAGCTCATTGCATATCACCCTACGGAGTGGAAATCTAAGTCGGACTCTTCCAAATGGGCGCGGCTGGATACATTGCTGGAGAATTACCCATCTGTTCTAAATCACGAAAAAGAACGAATAGATAGTTTAATATTTTGGGATGATTCAGTTATACAGTCTAAAGGCTTAGGTGATGGCGTTTTATGGCATTTTCATCCAATTGCATTTCTTGGTAATCAGATCGGTAGTCGCGGAAAAATAAAGATCACCGTCGAGATGTTAAAAAGGGTATTTGAAGGACTAAAAAATACCTCCGAACAAGATGTCTTATTGGCGGAAGTTGCCATCCAGCTAAATGAAAACTGTGAAAGATATAAATTAGATACTCCGTTGAGGTTGAGTCACTTTTTTGCTCAGGTAAGGCAGGAAATTGGATCGAAGTGCGCGGTGGTAGAGGACTTTACCTATGGAGTGCCTGGCCTAAAGGGTACATTTAAGTATTTTAGGGATCACCCTGATGAAGCAACACTTTATGGATATCCAGGATCTAATAAATATGTGTCTCACGAAAATCAGATCGCGATAGCGAATCGAGCATATGGCGGGAAATTAGGTAACGGCAATATATCGTCTGGTGAGGGGTGGAAATATCGTGGTAGAGGTCTTAAACATTTAACGGGTAAAGCAAACTATCAAGCCTTTAAGGATTATCATAAAACGTTCTGGGATGAAGAAGTTGATTTTGTTGGTCAGCCGGATATCTTGCATACACAGTTTAAATACTCTGTTCGTTCGGGTGTTTATTTCTGGCTTAAAAACAATATTTTTGTAGAAGCGGATAAGGGTGATGCGGACGAAAACGTAGATGCTGTTACTCGTATTATTAACAGAGATACTGATAGTTATGATGAACGTCGGAAGCATTTCCAGAGGATATATAAAAATGAAAAAATATTTGAAACTGTCTAAAATTCGTTGCATTTTTGCGATGGTCATAAGCTTGGTCGTATCCAATGTGTTAGCAGATGCGGCACCTACATTGAGTGAGTTTCATCCAGCGGTCGTGGCTTCAGTAGGAGAAAAAAAGATTGCAGTGTTCTTTTTAAAAAATAGTCTGAAAAAACTGGTGAGCGGAGAGTATGTTGCTGACGCCGAAATATATTATTCTCCGATTGGTTCAGATAAAACATTTTTCAAATATGTTTGGAAAGTTGAGGGTGATCAAATTGCCTCCGTCTTCTTCTACGATTGGAAATCTCCGGAGCGACGCGGTAAATCAATGTATGTCTTGGTGAAGAGCAAGCTGTCTGACTCCGCGTTTGATGGTTTTTCGTATTCAGTCATGGAGCTTCCGCTCAGGGTCGATGGTGAAAACGCTTCATTGCTCTATTTCACAGGTGACCCATCTGATCCAGCTTTGGAAAACTGCAAGGATGGAAAGGACTTAGTTTCTGGAGCGAAGGTGGTTTGCAGTTATAAAGACGCTGCAAGTATTAAAAAATATTTTACCGCGCAGGATAAATGAAATTTCGAAGTCGCATGGGGGTTCGGCTTTGTTAGTTTCGTGCGATGGCTATTTTATCGTTGAGCATGAGTAAATCTGCCCCGTTTGGGTGAAATGGAGACATGGGTGAAATGGGGACAGTGAAATGGGGGCAGACCACGATTTTAGCAATTACCCGAAAAACGCGGTCTGTCCCTTTTTTCTTTTATGGTCTGTCCTCTTTTTCTTTTAGCCTGTTATCAAATGGCGGCTGACAAAGGTGACCAGTTGGGCGTCTTCAACGTGGGGCGATTGGGATCGTCAGCCACGGCGCCGATCAAAGCCAGCCACTGCATTTGAATTTCGAGGGGCTGTTTGAGGCGGTTTTTGCAAAAGTTTTGTCTGAATCCCTCACGCTAAAACGTTTAACGCTTGAGCATCTGACGACCGCGATTTTCCTTTAAACTCCCCACCCCCAAGGAACGCGCTCAGGACACGGAATGCCAGCCTCTTCTTCCTCGCTTCGCCCAGCGTTGGTGCTTTGGCTATATGCCGCTGCGATCACGCACATCCTCGCCGGTCTTACCCTGACCTGGGCCGGTGACTCCGGCTTGCTCGATGGCTACCTGCAAGTCCTCGAACTGTCGTTCTGGGATGCCGATGCGGTTCCCACCGCCGGCCACGAACAACAAGTCTGGTGGCTCGCGCTGTTCGGCGCGACGCTGCAAAGTTATTCGCTGTACATGCTCGCGTTGGTGCACCTGAGCAATCGCCTGAAAGCCCCGGCAGTGTGGCTCTGGTTGATCGCCGGCATCCTGTTATGGGCGCCGCAGGACATGTGGCTTTCAGCGCAACAGCAGGTCTGGTCGCACCTGTGGCTCGACGGTTTTGCACTGCTGGTGCTGTTGCCTCCATTGTTCTGGCTGTATCGGTATGACCGCCGAAAATCCCCTTCAGTAAAGGCACCGAGCCAATCCAACCCGTTTGCCGGTGGCGCTTTCAAGCGTGTGCTGATCACTGGCGGCACCGGGTTCATCGGCGAAGCCTTGGTCAATCAATTACTCGACGCGGGCCACTCGATCAGCGTCCTGACACGCGATCCGTTGAACGCGGCCAATCTATTCAACGGCCGCGTCCGCTGCGTGCATTCGCTCAGCGAACTCAGCCACGACGAAGCCTTTGACGTGGTGATCAATCTTGCCGGCGCCCCCGTCGCCGGCCCACGCTGGACTCCCAAGCGTCAGGCGCAACTGCTCGCCAGTCGAGTCGGCACCACCGAAGCGTTGATAACCTGGCTGAAACACACCAAGCACAAACCAACGCTATGGATTCAAGCATCAGCCATCGGTTTCTACGGCGTGCGCGATGCCAGCGAAAGCCTCGACGAACACGCCAGCAAGGGCGATGGCTTCATGGCCGAACTCTGCGCGCGTTGGGAAGCCGCCGCGCAACCGGCCACCGAGTTTGGCGTGCGTCAGGTGGTGCTGCGTCTCGGTGTGGTGTTCGGCCCGGGCGGTGCGTTGACGCCGCTGCTGATGCCGTTACGCCTGGGTTTCGGCGGGCGCATGGGTGACGGTCAGCAGATCATGAGTTGGGTGCATCGCGACGATGTGCTTCAGGTGATCGCGCGGGCCTTCGACGGCGAAAGTTTGCGCGGCACTTACAACATGGTCGCGCCGGAAACGGTCAGTCAGGCAGCGTTCGCCGAGCAGGCCGGCAAGGTCCTCAAGCGTCCGGTGTGGTTGCACATTCCCGCCGCGCCAGTGCGCGCGCTGGCAGGGGAGATGGCGCAGTTGTTCTTCGACGGTCAGCGCGTGGTGCCGCAGCGTTTGACCGAGGCCGGTTACACGTTCCGCTACCCCACCCTCGACGCCGCTCTGCGCGATCTGACCTGAGTGCCGCTCATGAGCAAGCCCTTGATGTACCTGCTGGCCGGCAACGGCAGCGCCGCCGATTGGTGGGACGACGCGCTGCCGCACTTCCAGCGTTACGAAGTCGTGCCGCTGGAGTTGCCGGGCTTTGGCGCCAACCCGCAGCCACCTTGCGAGGATCTGGCGGACTACGCGCAGACTTTGCTGGCGATGACGCAGAAGGGCAGCGCGATCATGGCGGTCGGGGTCAATGCCTTGCTTGTATTGCATGCGTTGCAGCGTCGGTCCGGGCACTTTTCCCGCAGCGTTTTGTTGGCGCCGGTCGGTGCGTTTCTGTGGCAGCGGCGGTTACCGGCGCTGATGTCACCGCTGCCGATCCGCAAGACCATCCACTGGCTGCTGTCGAACAAACCCACGCTGTTCGCGCGCAAGTTTTCCAACCAGACTTGGACACCCGCGCAGTACCAGCGCATGGGCGCCGGTTATGCGCGCTGCCGTGCGTTCGTACCGCACTGGGATCTGGTTCGCGCCGACACTGCGCTGCCGCTGCTGGAGTGGATCACCGATCCGGTCGAGCTGGTCTGGGGCGATCAGGACGCGGTGCTCGGCATCGAGCAAGCGGCGGCGTGGTCGGCGATTCTCGCCCGCGCTGATCTGACCATCAGCCTCAAATCTGGTTGGGGTCATTACCCGTGGATCGACGCGCCCGCGCAGTTCGCGCAGTGGCTGGAGTCGGGCGAGCGCGGGTTTGTCGCGCATACCAAGGGCGGGCGTTTGCGCCTGGCTGAACTGGCGCGGCAAGCGGTACCGGCAGCGCTGACCCTCAACGATTGCAGCGATCCGCGCCTGCCGGCATTTCTCGCTGCTCAACCTGATGTGACCTGGGCGGTGCGCTCCTCCAGTTATGGCGAGGATCAGGCCGATTCGGCGAATGCCGGTTTGAGCATGACCTATCTGCGCGAGCCGACCGCCAATGTGCCGAAACGCATTGCCGAACTGACGGC
Source organism: Pseudomonas sp. Sample_21 (assembly GCF_004307525.1). NCBI lineage: Bacteria > Pseudomonadati > Pseudomonadota > Gammaproteobacteria > Pseudomonadales > Pseudomonadaceae > Pseudomonas > Pseudomonas sp. Sample_21. The sequence goes on from NZ_RCNZ01000138.1 coordinate 41,800, forward strand.
CGAAGGTGTCGAGGAAGTGGTGGTGCAGCGCTTCATCACCCCGGTCGTTTCCGGCATCGCTTTCGTGCGCCATCTCTCGGTAGAACTTGAGTGGGTGGAAGGCCATCTCGAATCGCTGGCCGACGGTCACGTCAGCCCCTCGCAGGCAACGCTTTCGCGGCTCGGCGATGCCTGGCGCAGCGGCACGTTCACGCCATCCCATGGCTTGACCGAAGACCTGCTCTGGCACTTTCTGCAAGACGTGTTGCGCGTGTTCCACTACGTGCCTGGCGACGTCGAATGGGCCTGGGATGGCGCGCAACTGTGGCTGCTGCAATACCGACCGATCAGCGATTACGGCTGGCGCCGCCACCTGACCGCCGCCAACATCGCCGAGATCTTGCCGCCGCAACCGAGCGTGCTGGTTGAGTACGCCCAGCGCCGCGCGGCAGCGAGTATCCCGGCGATCATGGCGCGCTGGGATGCGCGGGTGTTGCAGGATAACGAGCCGTTTACCGCAGTGTTCGGCGGTGCGTCCTACATCAACAATGATCTGTTTCTCGCCCGGCTGGCCGACTGGGGCATCAGCGCCGATAACTACGCTGGTGAAGTTGGCGGGGCGACTCCGCATCTGCCGTGGCAACCGCTCAAAATGCTGCGTTCGTTGCCGCTGTTTTTGCGTATGCAACGCAGGGCTCGCGGCCATTTGCTGAACCTTGAAAATGGCTTGCAGCGCTTCGATCGGGAGCTGGCCGAACTTGTCGCCCAAGGCGCCGATGGCCAACAACTGGCGGACTGGTTCACCCGGTTTTACGTGTTCGTGGTGCAAGGCAATCTGTGCATTGCCACAGCGCTGGCCAGCAGTGGCGGTGATTGGCTGGGCCGCCCGCCGACCGCTTACGACAACCTTGAAAACAGTCCGCATCGATTGCCGTGGGAAACCGATCCGGCCACGCCTCGGCCTGCGTCGAGCGAACTGCCGCTACAGCCATTCCCGCAATGGCCAAATCTGATCCGCTTCGCGCATTCGAGCGGCCTGCCGGGCCTGCGTGGCTACTACCTGCAAGTGCGCGAGTGGTATCGCGACAACCTCATGCGAATCTTCTTCCGTCTGCACCACGCCATGCCGCTGGCGGATCGCGAGCACTGGTTCGCACCGCATCCCGACGTTCGCACCCGAGACGGCAGCTTCTGGCAGGACGGTCGCGAAGGTGCGGAGCTGGCCACCGGGTTCATGATTTATCCGGGGCAGGTGCAAGGCATCCTCGGCGCCGACATCCTGCTCGAAGACACCCTCGATCCGGGGCGGCATGCGCACTATCAAGCGGCGCAGGCGGTGATTGCGCGAATGGGCGGGCGCTTGTCGCATGGCTCGACGTTGTTGCGCGAGTTGCGCAAGCCGTCGGCAGTGATACCGCAGGTGGATCCCGCGTGGGTGGGGTGTGAGGTGTTGTATCGGGATGGTGAGTTGGAATTGATCAATTCGAAGGATGCGAAGTGAAACGATTGCTGGTGTTATGTGTGAGTTGGTTGCCGATAGCGGTTATGGCAGCAGATGTTTGCAATCAGGAAGCTGACTCAAAATATTTCTTATCGCAATGGCCGCAGAGCAGTGAACATCCGGAAGACATACTTTCCAGTCTCGATGGAAAAGAGTTTTCTATCGATCCGGGCCACGTGGTTTTTCGCGGCGATCTAAATGGCGATGGCATCGAAGACTTCATCTTCAATTCCCGCGTCGGCATTGGCTCATCAATGGATAGCACATTCGCCTTCCTGATCCAGTGCCGTGGTTATTTGAGGTATTCGGGCGGCGGTTACTTCGCCGGGGTCAAAGTTCTGGACGGCCCAGCCAAGGGGGGAGGTGAGTTCAAGGACATCGAGATCTACTCCTACATCAGGGACAAGCGTGGGCGGATTCGCTACAAGGGTGAAAAGGCCATGACCCGGCCACATCTGTGGCAATTCGACCCGCAGACACAGCGTTACGAAGGGCAGGCTGAGTAAGTCGACGGTCCCCACTGCATTTACGGAGTTATTACGTGAAAGGATTTTCAGTTCTTCTCGGCAGCTTGATATTGGCTGCCGCGTCCATGGCATTCGCTGCCGATCCAGCATTCAAGGATTACACCGTCACGCCAGTTTTCACCGGCCCCAACCATAAACTGGTGCCGCAGGAAAACAGCAGCCCAATGATGGATCAGGCACGGGTGCAAGCCCTGAAAGGCAAGGTCAACTTCGCCGGTCATTACATCCTTCACAGGCTCGGCTGTGGCGGCAGCGCCATTTGTGGCGAAGTGCTGGACGCCCAGACCGGTGAAGTGGTTGGCGGTCTGCCGAATGCTTACGACGGCAGCACCTTCGGCATGGTCTACCAGCCCGATAGTCGCATGGTCATCGTGTCCGGCATCACGCTCGACGGCGAAGAAGATGCGCAGGGGAATGCTTTGGAAAGTGGTAATCGGGATCGTTACTACGAGTTCGTGAACAATGAGTTTCGGCTGCTGAGCATGACCGATGTGGAATCGTCGCCGATGGATGAGGAGTGAGTGGATGAACCGTCTTCTCGCGGGCAGTCTTAAGCGGTTGATGTTTGTCATGGGCCTGTTAGCTTCAGCCAATGCCTTGTCTGAAAATATTCAGATCGTGGGGGTTGGCGGGCACTTAGTGACGCTGAAGGACAAGACATGGGGCGGGCCTGCTGCGGAGTCGGCGGTTGCCTCGATTACCGCCAATGGAAAAACGTTTCCCCTCTATGTACCCGCGGTGGGTACTGAAACGCATGAGGCTTGGTTAAGTCCCGACAAGAAAACATTGCTCCTCCTTCAGACTCTGTATGGCGTTGTCATTGGCCAAGAGGGTGAAGAAATCCCGACAGAGGAAACTGGTTGCGGGGTCATTTCGATGGAGACCGGTTGCGTGCTCAGTCAGCACGTAGCCAGGTTTTGCTACGGCAAGTGGGAGGGCAATCGGTGGACTTCCGGAGAAGAGGATGCGTCTGACCTCGTCATGCACACGCCGTCTCCAAAGGACTTATTGAAGAAGGTCTCAAATATTGAGATGCCGCAATCTCGCGTGGAAGAACTCGAATTCAATCTTCGCACTATAAGTCCAGAGTCCTATATGGCTTGTCACCCACCGGCGCGCAATGTTCAAGCTTTCAACGACTTGGCCTTCTATTTGGCCGAGGGCGGTAGAGATGAGTTGGCGCTGAAGTTTTATCGCGGCGTTGAGGCCGTTGGTAAGCGCACGGTACTGATGTTGAACATTGCCGACTCGCTCTGGCGCCTTGATCGCAAAGATGAAGCGCAGCGCTATTACAGCCAGTACCGCGACGCGATGAGAGCCGACGGCAAGGCGCAGAAAATACCTCAACGTGTCGTTGAGCGATCCGTCATTCAGGGAATGGAAAATTGAACATGTTTGCGCGTTTTATCGCGTTGTCCTTTGGATGCCTGTTTGCCTCCTGCGCGATAGCCGAGGACGACTGTAAAGAAATCACCGTTAGCGCCCAGGTCGATCGGTGTGTGGAGGCAGCTCGCAAAGAAGCCGACACACAACTCAATGCCAGCTACAAGAAGCTGCTGGGACGGTTTGAGGCTCAACAACGGCGCGACCCTGAGCAGGGTAAGGCGCTGGTCGCCATGGCCAGAGAATCCCAGCGCGCCTGGATCAAGCTACGCGACACCACGTGCCCGCTTGAAGCCACGGAAATCGAGCCTGGGGTGGCAGCGCATGTCACGACGATCAGCAACTGCATGGCCAGAATAAGTCTGGAGCGTGCGGCCTACCTGGACACAATCGTCGCTGATGAGCCGGGTAATGTGGTCGATCTCAACAAGGTGTACCTGTCCGGCTCTCAGCGCTTCGGCGATGTCGTGGCACGTTATGTCAGCACCTTTGGCAGCCCAGGCCTGACGGTCCAGATACTGGCGCCCAACGGCGGTTGGAGAGTGCTGTCCTCCAAGCGGTTTTGCAGTTTCGAGGGCAAGGCATTTTGGACGGACTATGCCGATGCCGGGTTTGAGGATCATGCGTTTGCCGATGATGGATTGCACGTGACGCTCAGGTTGACGGAGCTTCGTGGGCTCGGAGAGAAGCGCCTCGCTTGTGTGATTCCGATCAAGAACGAGCAAATCAAAGAGCTGAAATGCGGCGCGCCTGAACCCGGTGCCTAATCGGGGTCAATTGGGACGTATTTGGACATCATTTGATTGAATCAAGGATTGAAGAAAGTGAAACGCGTATTGCAGAGCGTTCTCTGCGCTCTAACTTGTTGTCTCGCTGTACCGGGTTCTCCCGCGCTTGCTGCGCCCCAAGTCCTGAAGGAAATTCCGGCTAGCTTGCTGGGTGATGCATCACGGCAAAAGGTATTTGTTCTGACAGGGGATGCGGACGAGGCCTCCAACCGGTTGTTGATCGCGCCGGTGCAGGCACGTAATGAGGAAATTTTGCTCGATACGTCGAAGGCGCTGCCTCTGATCAAGAGTCAGTACTCGTCTGCGCTTCAGGGTGTATTCAGCGTCCATGTACTTAAAGGTCGCCCCGGCGTCATGACTGTCATTGATCCGCAGGCTGAGGAAGCTGTCGTCAAGCAGCCGTTCGTTGAGGAAGGGGATTACATCGCGCTGGTAACCAGTGAAGAAGATAACGCGGTTTACAACTTCAACCTGTTGTTCGCCTTCAACAGAGGTTCAAAGCAGTTTGAGCTGAAAGCTCTGCTGGAAGTGGCGAACAACGACTCCTGTGATCGGTCGCTTGTCAGCGTAGTGGAGTTGCCGGTGCAGACATTGGGCCCAATCACTCTCGCTTCTTTCGACGGGCGTGAAGCGCTGCAGAAGCTGCAGGTTGCTCGTACTGGCAGTATTGAGGGCGTTAGAAAGAAATTGATGACCGTCAATTCGGCTGATTTGCTGGATATGGCGCTGGCAGCCTACCGAAAGGGTGATGACTCTTCCTTCAAGGATACGATGAGCTACGCGTTGATGGGCGGTGGCTCGCATGACACTTGTCCCCCGGATAGCTATATCGTCGCAAAGTACTACTACCCGCAGCGTCCCGGCTGGTCCAACGACCTCGGTTTTCTGCTCGGCGAGGCGGGTTACTACGCTGAGTCGATTGAGTTGCTCAATGCAGTGATTGCCAACCACCCAAACAGGACGGTTGCTTACCTGAATCTCGCTGACAGTTATTGGGCCGTGAACGATAAAGAGCGGGCGGTGGCGGCGTACAAGCAATACGCATCGCGAATGTCTGAAGCGGGGAAGGTTTCGAAGATCCCGGCGAGGGTGGGTGAGCGCTGTGCTGGACTCTCCAAGAAATGATTCGGGCCCTATTCCCGTAAAGTTCGCAGAAAAGCACTTTCAATTGTCCATAAGTCGCTAAGGAATGATCGGTTTGAAATCGTCGTTTGCGTTTATTTCTGCGCTTCTTCTAATACCGCTGACTGCCCTAGGTGAGGTTACCACCGAGGTTTCCTGCTTCCGTTCGTTGGAAGGCAAGAACATCAATTTCGAGTTTCGATCCTATTACGACACCGTCTCACGGTGGAGCGGAGCAGGGGTCAAGTACACGAAGTCCCGAAAGGTCATTCCACTTGTCTATCGGAGTGTCGAAGAGGAAGTCATGGCAGAGGGGCGGCCTTCTCAGTTCACGACAACTTGGGTAGAAGTGTCCGAAGACTCGCTGACAGGCGAATATGAAATGGTCAGCCAGGGTGCTCGAATTTACGGGATGACTTACACGAACTACAAATCCGGAAATAAGTATTCATTTGAACAAGACATCACCATGGATGCATCTCCAGAGACAGGCTGTCGGTGGTAAGACAGGGATCATCGAGAAAGGGGGCTCAACGCCCCCTCTTTTTCATCCGTGAATCTCGCTAAAACTTGGCCGCCATGTTCCGCACTTCAATGTGATCAAGCGTCCCTTCCACCATCAATCTCACCCCGTCCGCCATCCTACTCAATGCCAGTGCAACCGAGCGGCGTAAGCCATCTATGTCGTCCGCAAGGTCCGCAGCGATGATGCTGATGGATAGCAGGTCTTCCGAGGCGTTGGCCAGCAGGGCTTCGGCGTCGATGTCCGGGTTCAGGCTGAACAAGCCTTCGCGGCGTGGGGCCGGTGGATGGCCGGGGTTGCCCAAATGGTGATCGAGGGCGCGTTCGGCGGCTTCATGTAGTTTTCTTGAATCGAAGGATTCGTAGGGGGAGGTGTCCTCGGTGTTGGTCGTTGAATTGGTCATCGGTGTAAATCCCTTGGAGTAAGAAGAAATTGCTCCCGAATTCGGACTTGCACATCCGGTCATCGAATACCCGATGACGCAGAAAGCCTATCGGTGATCTTCGAGCTCGCCTAGTTCATGGACAGCCCCGCACTTCGCAGGAAATTTCCCATGGATTCGCAGGCCGGAAGATCAAAAGATCGCAGGCTTCGCCGGCTCCTACAGGGATGTGTTTCAACAGGTGTAGGAAAGGTGAACGGTGAGACGCGGAGCGTCTCGGGATGCGTTCCACGCGCAGCGGGGGAACGATCAGGGGTAAACGTTGAATCGTGACTTGGCAGTCATCGTGCAGGAATTGGTCTACATCCTCTTCCAACAGCGTCAGATACTGGCGTTATCCTCCGAATCCCTTACACTGCCTCGGCCGTTCATTTTCCTTTTGAGGCTGTGCGCATGAAATTTCGTTTTCTTCTGTGGATGATGGGTTTGTTGATGGGTAAGGCCAGCCGGACAAATCCTGCGTTCCAGCAGCAGTTGGGTGACAAGGATCTGGTGTTTCAGTTGCAGACGCTGGATGGGAAAGTGGCGCGGCATTTCGTGGTCAAGGATCAGCGCATCACCAGCAAGTCTGGGGTAGTGGCGGAGCCTGCGTTTGCGATTGCGTTTAAAGATGCCGGTTATGGCTTTGCCACGATGCAGGCAAAGAACAAGCAGTTGGCATTTATGCAGGGAATTCAGGACAAGTCGATCCAGCTCAAGGGCAACCCGGCGCTGGTGATGTGGTTTCAGGGGTTGATGAAGTATTTGGTGCCGAGGAAGGCAAAGGCCAAAGCTTGAGATTCTCCTGGTTGGCTCCAAGCGAAGCGCATCGAAGAATGGTGTGCTCGCTGGCTCGCAGGGTTGCTGTTTAGGCCTGTAAAGACAGTCGAACTGTCATTTCTGTCAGGTGCTTTGCTCATCTTCGCGATGCTCTACTCAAGCTCTGGTCCCGTAAAGGACGCAACGCACTTGATGGAGCAAGAACATGACTCAGGCTCACGCTCAGGTCTTTATAACCCCAGGTACCCCCGATCCCTCTTTTGCCCTGAATGGTTTATTGAAGTTGCCGATACCGGGCATTGCGAGCCATGAGGCTGCGGCCGTTTTGGCACTCCCCGACAGGAAGTTGCTGGTCGCCCTTCCTCAGGAAGGAAATGATGCGCCGCTTGCCATCGCACGATTGAACGAAGACGGGACGCTCGACAAGTCCTTCGGAAGTCATGAGACAGGTTTCATCGAGATATCTTTAGTCAACGCTCGCATCAGCGCCGTGTTTGGGCTCGATGCGTTGCAGGACGGCGGTTGGCTGGTGCGCGTTCAATACTTCACACAGAAGGCCGTCGACGCTGGCCAGGCACTGATTCGCCTGCAAGACAGCGGTGAGCTGGACGATTCGTTCGGCGATCACGGCATCAGTCTACTTTCCTATTATGAGATTCCGGGCTCCCCGCTTGCGTCGTCGGCAGGGGCGAAGTTGAAGCGAATGTCCTCCTCTGCAAATGGTTCTACCGGCTCGGTAGCTCAGCAGGCCGATGGCAAAATCGTCCTGCTCCATTTCCTGCTGATCGATGAGCCATGGCCATCGCCCGTCGTGATGCGTCTTTTGGCGAACGGCTCGCTCGATCAATCATTTAACGGCGCGGGCTACGTCTCGGTGGATGTCGGTGCCACCTCGAGCACCGCCGGCGCTATCGCTGTTCAAGCCGATGGCAAGGTGCTGGTTTGCGGATCCTTTCAGAATGGTGAGACAGGCTCCGGAGTTTTTCTGGCACGTTTGGACGCAGCGGGGAAGTTGGATAAGGAATTCAACAACGGACAAGCGAAGCTGCTTTTCAACGAGGATGGCGAGCGCTCTCTGAAAGCCATTTCGGTGCGCGGAAGTGATGGCCGGATCGTTGCGGTCGGTGATGCCTGGCAAGAAAACGTCCACGGCGGGTTAGTGGTTGTGCTGACCGCCAGTGGAGCGGCCAATCTTGTATTCAATAATGGCCAGCCTCTGTTTTCCCCGTTACTGCCAGACGGGTTGACGTGGTGGCATACATCACAGCTCGACGGCTCGATCATTGTCGTTGGTGCCGGGGATTCAGCGGTAATGACCGCGCGCTTTCTTGCTGAAGGCAAACTGGACACGGCCTTCAACGGTATTGGCTATACGCTCTTCGATGACGTCGCGGGGCCAGTGTTTCCTCGGGATCTGGCAATCATGGAGGACGGCCGAATAGTGGTGTCCATGAACCACACCAGCCTGTCTGATCCTTCACGGGTGGATGGCTGGATCACTCGCTATCTCAGCGCAAACCTGACGGGTGGCACGCTTGATTTTGACCCGTCTTTTGGTGAAAGCGGCATCGTCAGATTCCCGCTCGGAGGACTGTCTGAGTTTGACGTAAGAGCGCTGCTGGCGCTGCCCGACAATAAGTTGCTGGTGGCTGTCCGTCGACGCAAGGATGGCCTGGAAACGCTGATCGCCCGGCTTCTGGAGAACGGCCAACTGGACCTTGAGTTTGGTGAAGAAAGGACCGGATTCGTCGAAATCTCACTCAAGGACGGTCTATATATGCACTCGATGCTAGAGCTGACGCCGTTCCCGGATGGTGGTTGGCTCGTTCGCGCCGAGTACCAGAGCAATGGGCCTGTTGTTTCTGCTGGGCTGGTTGTTGTGAAACAAGACCAAGACGGGCGGCTGGATCAGGACTTTGCTGACCAGGGTGTGCGTTACCTTCCTTATGCGCAGATGGGGAGCGCGGGTCATGGCGGCGACGCTGTTTTGCAGCAGGGCAAGAAAATCCTGCTGGTCAGCTCCGTCGAAGACGGCACTGGCCGTTTGAGTGGCATCGTCATGCGGCTCAATCCGGATGGTTTCAACGACATCACATTCAATGGTGCGGGGTTCGCGTTTGTCGAACTCGCTGGCGTTGCACACCAGCACAGTTCTGCGCAGGTGGTCGCGCATCAACCTGACGGCGCTGTGGTGGTTGGCGGCAGATATAGCGGGCCATCTTCGGGCGCTTACGTCATTCGATTCGACGCTAACGGCCAGATCGACAGGTCATTCGGCGAGAGCGGTAACGGCGTCGTGATCATCTCTGGAGAGGATGATATCCACCTGTCCGCCATTTCAATTGTGGATGGCAAAATTGTTCTTGCAGGGTCTGCCGTAAGGGACGGTGGCATGCGTGGAGTGATTGCGGTCCTCACGTCCAAAGGCTCCTACAATCTCGTATTCAATAACGGTAAACCGTTGTTCTCCGCCTTCGTCCCGCAAGGCTTGAGGTGGTTGCACTGTGTGGCGCGACTTGACGGTTCAATCGTCGTCAGCGGCGATACCGGGATCGGAGTCACTGACGATGATCCGAGTGCGATCACGGCGAAGTTTTTGGCGGACGGAACACCAGACCTGTCATTCAATGGCACAGGGTTCAGTATTTTCGACGAGGACGGCGTCCTGGAAGCTCTTCATGACATGACGGTATTGGCGGACGGCCGAATTGTAGTGGGAGGGTATTTCATTGGAAGCTTCCCGAACCCGCAGGGCTGGGTGATTCGGTACCGCGGTTGATTACGCCAATAATCAACAGTTGGCCGCAACGCACCCGCTCCTGAAGATCGCATCGATCTTGTGGGAGCGGGCTTGCCCGCGAAGCTTTTCAGGCCTGGCTGAACTGCGAAGCCAGTTCACGCAACAGCACTTCAGCCTCAAGCACCTTGCTGACGACATCGTTAGCTTTTTCACGGCTCAAACCAACGCGTTCGAGCAACGCATCCGGAATATCTTCATCCGGCCCGGAGCCAATCCCGCGGCTGCGCAGCAGGCGTACGGCCAGGCAGACGAGGTTCGGGTATTCGGCGTAGGCGCCGTCGTAGCTTGGGTCGTGCTGGAAGCGCAGGGCGGTGGCCAGTTCATCGGGCATGTCCCAGTAGCGCATCAGCCACGAGCCGATCTGTTCGCGGCTGATACCCAGCAGGTGTTGCTCGATATAGCTGTGGCACAGATGCGGATTGACCTCCAGGTGGCGGCAGATCAGTGAGAAGTGCGGCGGAAAGACGTGGGCCAGCAACAGGTAACCGAAGTTGTGCAGCAGACCGGCGAGGTAGGTCAGGCCGGCTTCCGGGCGCTGGGCGCGGGGCATGGCGCGGGTCAGGCCTTCGATGACGGCGGCGGTGTAGATCGACTGCTGCCAGTACGGCGTGGTGTGTTGCGGGTGGTCTTTCGGCAGGCTCAGGGTCTTGCCGAGGGCCAGGCCCAGCGCGAGGTTGATTACCAGATCAAAACCCAGCACGCGAACGATTGCGTCTTCCACCGAGCGAATCTTGCCCGGCGAGGCGTAGTACGGCGACGCCGCCCAGCTCACCACTTGCGCGGCCAGCGCCGGGTCGGTTTCGACTACGCCGGTGATGTCGTCGATGGTGGCGTTGGGGTCGACGCGCAGCTTGATGATTTTTTGCGCGGTTTCGGCCAGCGGTGGAATCTCGATGGTCGCTTCCAGACGTTGCTGAATGCGCCGCGCGGTGAACGCCTGCACAGCCTGGGTGATTTCCTCGCGGTCATCGTCCGGGCGGTCGAGGTTCGGGCGGATGCTGCTCAGGGCTTCGCCGAAGTTAGCGGCGCTGGCCTTGGTCAGCATCGATTTGAAGTCTTCGCTGCTAATTTCCAGCAGCAGGCCCGGCTCGCCGGAGTTGATCAGCAGCTTCGGCTCGCGCAGCAGGCTTTCTTCGTAGAGGCACGGCGAACTGGTCAGCGCCGGCAGGCCCGGCAGCAGGCTCAGATTATGTTTGCCGAGCATCTTTTCCAGGCGCTCGGTCGAGACGGCGGTCAGACGACGGCCAGTGAGTTCGGCGAGGCGATTGAGATCCAGCAACTGGCTCTGTGGAAACAGCACCATCAACGCGCCCACGGCGTCATCCAGCAACACGGCCTGCACCTTGCGCGAGGCATTGAGGCCGTGGTGGTCGAGCACTTCTTCGTAGGCAACGCCCAGCTTGTTGAGCAGCAGCCGAATAACAGACGGAGCTTGCGGAGATTCGGGGACGAGAGCAGCTTCGGTCATGGTCTGTATCCGTTTTTGAAACAATGGCAGGAGTATAACCAGCTCTGTAGGAACGATCCTGCACAAACTGCGACGGTGCTCACACTTGGCCGTATTGCTGCCCATGGCGCAGCCAACGGTCAAGCAATGGGCTGACGTGGGTCGGCCAGCGCTCCAGCAAAGCCTGGGCGGCGTCGCGCACGGCGGGCAGCAGGTCGGCGTCGCGCATCAGGTCGGCGACCTTGAATTGCAGCAGGCCGGTCTGACGGGTGCCGAGCATTTCCCCTGGGCCACGCAGTTCGAGGTCTTTTTCGGCGATGACGAAACCGTCGTTGGTCTCGCGCATGATGCCCAAACGCTGACGGCCGATCTGCGACAGCGGCGGGTGGTAGAGCAGCACGCAGTGGCTGGCCGCGCTGCCCCGACCAACCCGACCGCGCAACTGGTGCAGTTGCGCGAGGCCGAGCCGCTCGGGGTTTTCAATGATCATCAGGCTGGCGTTGGGCACGTCGACACCGACTTCGATCACCGTGGTCGCGACCAGCAGTTGCAGGTTACCGGCCTTGAACTCGGCCATCACTGCGGCTTTCTCGACCGGCTTCATGCGCCCGTGAATCAGCCCGACTTTCAATTCGCCGAGGGCGGCGGTGAGGTCCTCGAACGTGGTTTCGGCGGCCTGGCAAGTCAGCTCTTCGGATTCTTCAATCAGCGTGCACACCCAATAGGCCTGTCGCCCTTCGGCGCAGGCGCTGCGTACTCGCTCGATGACTTCGACGCGGCGGGTGTCGGTGACCAGCACGGTGTTGACCGGGGTTCGCCCGGGCGGCAATTCATCGAGGATCGAGGTGTCGAGGTCGGCGTAGGCACTCATCGCCAATGTGCGTGGAATCGGCGTGGCGGTCATGATCAGTTGATGTGGGCACATGCGCCCGCCGACGCCTTTCTGCCGCAATGCCAGACGCTGTTGCACGCCGAAGCGGTGCTGTTCGTCGATGATCACCAGCGCAAGGTTCTTGAACTGCACTTCGTCCTGAAACAGCGCGTGGGTGCCGACCACCATTGGTGTTCCGCTGGCGATCTGTTCCAGAGCGGCGACGCGGTTTTTGCCTTTGAGCTTGCCGGCCAGCCACGCGACTTCAATGCCAAGCGGTTCGAGCCAGCGCTTGAAGGTGATGAAGTGCTGTTCGGCGAGGATCTCGGTCGGCGCCATCAATGCAACCTGGTAACCGGACTCCAGCGCTTGCAACGCGGCGAGGGCGGCAACCACGGTTTTACCCGCGCCGACGTCACCCTGAATCAGGCGCAACATCGGTTCGTGCTGGCTGAGGTCGTAGGCAATTTCATTGCCGACGCGCTGCTGAGCACCGGTTGGGCTGAAGCCGAGGTTCTTCAGGTATTTCGGCGGCAGCCTGGTGGCTTTCGGCATCGCTGGCGCGCGCAGCGAGCGCATGCTTTCGCGCAGACGCTGCTGCGACAGTTGATGGGTGAGCAGTTCTTCGAAAGCCAGGCGATGCTGCGCCCAGTGATGGCCGAGGGCGAGCTCATCGACATCGGCGTCGGCGGGCGGATTGTGCAAGTAGCGGATCGCATCGGCCAGCGGTGCCAATTGATAGTCGCGGGCCAGCTCAGTCGGCAACCAGTCGGGCAGGGTGCTTGGCTTGAGCAGCGTCAGAGTCTGCATGCACAACTGGCGCAGGCGCTGTTGGGTCAGGCCTTCGGTGAGCGGATAGACCGGGGTCAGGGTTTCGTCCACTGGCGGTGGTTCATCACCGGTGATCGCGCGGTATTCCGGATGATAGATTTCCAGGCCTGAGGCGCCGGGCCGGGCTTCGCCGTAACAGCGCACCCGCGTGCCGCGCTTGAGCCCTTCTTTCTGCGCGTTGCTGAAATGGTAGAAGCGCAGGCTCAGCCCGCCGGTGCCGTCCTGCAAGCGCACGACCAGGCTGCGCCGGCGGCCCATGACCACGTCGGCGCCGCTGACGGTGCCTTCGACCACGGCGTCCTGTCCCGGCCGCAACGCACCGATCGGCACCACGCGGGTGCGATCCTGATAACGCAGCGGCAGGTGGAACAGCACGTCCTGCAGATTCTCCAGGCCGACCTTGGCCAGTTTCTCGGCCATGGCTTCGCCGACACCCTTGAGTGCCGTCACCGACACTTGCGACAGCTCCGTCATGACGCTCGCTTAACCGGCCGTAACCGGCGCGGCAGGCTTGGCCACCGAACACAGGCGAATGGAGTCGGCGAGGATCTCGATGGCTTTCGGCCGTGGGAAGCTCGCGCGCCAGGCGATCGCCACGGTGCGGAACGGCACCGGCGCGGTCAGTGGGCGCACTTCGATCACGCCGGGGGCGTAGTGATGGCTGTCCACTGCCGACAGCGGCAGGATCGAGATGCCCAAGCCGGAGGCGACCATGTGGCGAATGGTTTCCAGCGAGCTGGATTCCACCGTGGTGTGCTTGGCGCCGTCGTTGCCCTTGGTCAGGGTCGGGCAGGCTTCGAGCACCTGATCGCGGAAGCAGTGGCCTTCACCGAGCAGCAGCAGGCTCTTGTCGTTGAGCAGGCCGGCGTCGATGGACTCTTTCTTGGTCCACGGATGCTGCGCCGGCATGAGCACGTAGAACGGCTCGTCGTAAAGCGGCAGGGTCAGCACGTCGGCTTCATTGAACGGCAGGGCGATGATGATCGCGTCGAGCTCGCCGTTGCGCAGTTTGTCGCGCAGCACGTGGGTGAAGTTTTCTTCGATGTACAACGGCATCTGCGGGGCAACCCGGTGCAGTTGTGGAATCAGGTGCGGGAACAGGTACGGGCCGACGGTGTAGATGGCGCCGACTTTCAGCGGCGCGGTCAGCTGATTCTTGCCGGCCTGGGCCAGTTCGCGAATGCCTTGGGCCTGTTCCAGGACCTTCTGCGCCTGGGCGACGATGCCTTCGCCGACCGGGGTCAGGCGCACGGCGCTTTTGCTGCGCTCGAAAATCAGCACACCGAGTTCGTCTTCAAGTTTCTTCACGCCCACCGACAGCGTCGGCTGACTGACGTGGCAACGCTCGGCGGCATGGCCGAAGTGCTGCTCTTGGGCGAGGGTAACGATGTAGCGTAATTCTGTGAGGGTCATAGCAAGCGTCCATGAAGATGCGCGCCAAGCATACCGGCTGCAATCGATAGACGCACGTTATCAGACTGCGGGCTGAGTGCGACACCGGTCGAGGACGGTTTGCCGCTGGCAGATACGCAAAAGGCACCTTTCGGTGCCTCTTGGCTGGATCTACTGGTTAGCGCATCACTTTGTGGGAGCGAGCTTGCTCGCGAATGCGGTATGTCAGACGAAACTGCTCTGACTGACCTGGCGCCTTCGCGAGCAAGCCAGCTCCCACAGGGATTGCGGTGTTGCTTAGCGGCGGCGTTCGAGCGAATAAACAAACGGCGCAACAATTTCGATCGAGCCGTTGTTGAGCATGTCGGCCGGCGGCTTTGGCAGCGGTTGGGCGCGGCGGATCATGTCCAGGGTGGCCCGGTCCAGATCAGCGTTGCCAGAGCGGCCCACCAGTTCGAACGACAGCACATTACCTTCGCCATCAACCACGAAGCGCAGACGATTCAAGCCTTCCTTGCCACGCGATTGCGCACTCTGCGGGTACTTCTTGTACTTCTGCAGATGCGCGAGCAGGGTGCCTTGCCAACTGGCCTTGGCCGCCAACTGAGCCGGCGACGGACCTGGTGCAGGCTGGGCGGATTTCTCCGTCGGCGCCTGGGTCGGCTGAGTGTCGGCCGGTTTTTCCTCGGAAGGTTTTTCCTTCGGCGGCTCGGGCAGCTTTTTCTCGACCGGCTTCGGCGGTTTTGGCTTGGGCTTCGGCTTGGGTTTGGGTACCGCGATTTCCGCTTTCGGTGCTTCAGCCAGTTTCGGAATCGGCAATTCTTCCACCGGAGCCGGTGGCTGCGGCGGTGTGACGACTTTCGGCGGAGCCGGCGGTGGCGGGGCAGGCAACGGGGCCAGCTCGACCATCATTGCCTGCGGCGGCAATTCGATGGGCGGGCGGGCAGTCCAGTTCAGCGCCAGCGCGATGGCCAGCGCATGCACGCCCAGCACCACGGCCAGGCTACCGCTGTAACGCGTCAGCTTATGGCGCGTCGTGATCATTTCTTGGCTGCCGTCTCAAGACCTACCAGACCGACCTTCAGGTAACCGGCGGCGCGCAGGCTGTCCATCACGCTCATCAGGTCGCCGTAATCCACGCCTTTGTCGGCCTGGAAGAAGATGGTGGTGTCTTTCTTGCCCTGGGTCTTGGCGTCGAGGGTGGCGCCGAGGGTTTCGGCTTTCACTTCGTCGTCACCGAGGAACAGGCGCTGGTCAGCTTTGACACTGAGGAACACCGGTTTCTCCGGCCGCGGCGCCGGTTTGGCGGTCGAGGCGGGCAGGTCGACTTTGATGTCCACAGTGGCCAACGGCGCGGCCACCATGAAGATGATCAACAGCACCAGCATCACGTCGATGAACGGCGTGACGTTGATTTCGTGGTTCTCGGCCAGATCGTCGTCTGCGCCTTCTTTCAAATGCAGGCCCATGGCCGATTACCCCACTTTAACCATGTGCGGCTGCGAGCTGCGCTCAGGCTGGTGGTCGAGATCGCGGCTGACCAGCAGCAGGACTTCTGCCGAGGCATCGGAGACCTGCGCCTTGTAACCGGCGATGGAGCGGGCGAAGACGTTGTAGATCACTACCGCAGGGATCGCCGCAACCAGACCCAGTGCAGTGGCCAGCAGGGCTTCAGCGATACCCGGTGCGACAACGGCGAGGTTGGTGGTCTGGGTTTTGGCGATGCCGATGAACGAATTCATGATGCCCCACACGGTACCGAACAGACCGACGAACGGCGCGGTGGAGCCGATGGTGGCGAGGACGCCGGTGCCGCTGCTCATGTTGCGACCGCAGGCCGCCACGAGGCGCTCAAGGCGGAAGCTGACGCGTTCCTTGATACCTTCTTTCTCGCGGCTGTTGACCGATAAGCGCATCTCTTCGAGCGCGTCATGCACCAGCAGGTTGGCGAGGGTGCCTTCCTTGCCGGCGGTAGCGCTGGCTTCCTTGAGGGTGGTGGCTTTTTTCAGTGCAGCAATTTCGCCACGCAGACGACGTTTGGCGCCCATCAGCTCGAAGCCTTTGGCGATCCAGATGGTCCAGGTGATGATCGATGCGATGGCCAGACCGATCATCACGATTTTCACGATGATGTCGGCGTTCTGATACATGCCCCACGGCGACAGGTCGTGGGCCATGCCCAAGGTGTTGTCGGCTTCGAGGGCTTCAGGTGCGTCGGCCGCGTCGACAGCCTGCACCGGATCGGTGGCGGCCGGTGCAGCCGGAGCGGCAGCGGGTGCGCTCTGCTCGGTGGCGGCTGGGGTGGCGGGCGCTTGAGCGTCGGCGAAGGCGGCGGTCGGTGCCAGCATCAGGCTGAGCAACAGAGCCGCGACGGCGCTCCAGGCGCGAGGTCGAGTGGTTGGCGAAGCGGGAGTTTGATTACGTGTCATGCTGGCCGGACCTGAGATAGAAAAACGTTGTTGCTCTTCCAGGCCTCGTGAGGCCGAGAACAAAAGTGGCGTGCATTATTGCAAGTAATTCTTGTTAACAAAAGTAATAGAGTAACTTTTTTTCCTTCATCGCTAGCCGTTCGTCCTGTGCCAGAGCTAGTCTGTGCCTTTCCGATGGGAGTTTTCTGATGTCCGCGCCTTCTGTTTTGATTGCCGGTTGTGGTGATGTCGGCAGTCGTCTGGCCACGCAATTGCTGGCGGCTGGCTGGCAAGTCCATGGCCTGCGCCGGGATGTTTCCAAACTGCCGGAGGGTGTCATCGGCGTCGCCGGCGATCTGTTCAACGAAGAATGCCCGGCGACCTGGCCGGTGGGTGCCGTGGATTATCTGGTGTATTGCGCTGCGGCCACCGACCACGATGAAGGGGGCTACCGCAAGGCCTACGTGCAAGGCTTGCAGAACGTGCTGAGCTGGCTGGACGACTATGGGCAAGTGCCTGAGCGGCTGATCTTCGTGTCGAGCAGCAGCGTGTACGGCCAGCAGGATGGAGCATGGGTGGATGAGACCTCCGAGACTGTCGCGGCCGGATATTCAGGTCGCTTGATGCTCGAAGCCGAGCAGGTCGCGCTCAATAGCGGCATCCCGGCAAGTGTGCTGCGCCTGACCGGCATTTACGGCCCGGGTCGCGAGTGGCTGTTGACTCAGGTGCGTCGCGGCTATCGCGTGGCGATTGATCCGCCGCTGTATGGCAATCGGATTCATGCCGATGATGCAGCGGGGCTGCTGGCGTTCTTGCTGGAAAAAGACCGCGAGGGCGTCAAGCTGGACCAGCTCTATATCGGTGTGGATGACGCGCCGGCGCCGTTGGCCGAAGTGGTGGGCTGGTTGCGCGAATATCTGGGTGTGACTGAATGGGCCGAAGACGCCAGCGTGCGGCGCACTGGCAGCAAGCGTTGCAGCAATGCGCGGGCGAAAGCGTTGGGGTGGGTGCCGAAGTATTCGAGTTATCGCGAAGGCTATGCAGCGATTCTTGAAGGTAAGTGCTGAATTTTCAGCAACACAAAAACCACTGTGGGAGCGAGCCTGCTCGCGAATGCGGTATGTCAGTCATTATCAGTTTGACTGACCCACCGCGTTCGCGAGCAGGCTCGCCCCCACATTTGATCTTCTGAGATTTCGGAGGCAGGTTACTGCTTTTCCAGCAACCACTTGCGCTCACCCGCGGCGAACTGCGGTTGCTCATCCGCTAGCGCAGCGTTGACTGCTTGCAAAATCTCAAGCTCCTTGCCCTTGCGCACAAAGATCCAGTTGTTGCCCTGGCCATTGAGTTGCAGCCACATGCTGTCGTTGCCATTGCTCATCGATGCGCAATCGCCCGCCAGGCACAAGGCATAACGATCAACGCCCGGCAGGCCGGTCACCTGGCCGTCTGCCTGGAACTGCACAGTGCCGCCTTCACCCTGGCCGCTGGCGATGGTCCAGTTGCCGCCCAAATACGCTGAATACAGAGCGCGTTCGAAGCTTGCACCGATTGGCGCGCCTTCCGGCACCGGGATCTGTGCGCGATCGAAAACTTGTTCGGGTTCGTTGTCACTGGCAGCTTGCTGCAAACGTCCGCCGTCGCGTTTCAGTTCGCTGGCGGAGCTGCCATAGAAGTCGACTTTCCAGGCGCCGGACTCTTCGCCCAGCAGCCGTCCTTCGACGTTCTCAAAACCGTTGGTGTAGCGGGCCTGACCGGCCTTGGTGTTGACGTCCCATTCCAGATTCGGGCCGTAAGCCTGCAGCGCTTCACGCAGGGGACCGCCCTTGGCGGCGGCATCGATCGCCACCTGGTTGATCCAGGTGCCGCTGATGTCACGGTCGGCAGGGTCGCTGGCGCAGCCGCCGAGAAACAGGGCGAGCAGCGAGAGAGCTAGCGCTTTGCGCATGGTGGAATCCTTTCAAAACCTTTTCTTGCAGCAGTCGGCGCGGCGTGGAGCCCGCGCCGTGCGCATCACTCGATGACCAGAATGGCATCCATTTCAACCTGCGCACCCTTCGGCAGGGCGGCCACGCCAATGGCGGCGCGGGCAGGGTATGGCTGGTCGAAGTACTTGCCCATGATCTCGTTGACCTTGGCGAAGTGGCTCAGGTCGGTGAGGAAGATGTTCAGTTTGACGATGTCCTTGAACGAACCGCCGGCAGCTTCGGCCACGGCTTTGAGGTTCTCGAAGACCTGGACGGTCTGGGCTTCGAAGCCCTCAACCAGTTCCATGGTTTTCGGGTCCAGAGGAATCTGGCCCGACATGTAAACGGTGTTGCCTGCCTTGATCGCCTGGGAGTAAGTGCCGATGGCGGCCGGGGCCTTGTCGCTGGTGATGACGGTTTTGGTCATGTAGGACTCCTTGTAATAGGCAGGTTATGCACGCATGCGGGTGATGCGGATCACCCCGGTCAAAGCGCGCAGTTTCTTGATCACGCGGGCCAGGTGCACACGGTCGTGAACGCTGACCACCAACTGCACGACGCTGATGCGACCATCGCGTTCGTCCATGCTGATTTTCTCGATATTGCCGTCGGCCGCGTTGACGCTGCTGGCCAGCAGGGCGATCAGACCGCGCTGGTGTTCCAGCTCGACGCGCAGCTCGACGTTGAATTCGCCGGTGACATCCTTGGCCCACGAGAGCTGGATGCATTTTTCCGGATTGTGCCTGATTTCACTGATGTTGCGGCAGTTATCCAGGTGCACGACCATGCCTTTGCCCGCCGACAGGTGCCCGACAATCGGGTCGCCGGGGATCGGCGTGCAGCACTTGGCGTAGCTGAGCACCAGGCCTTCGGTACCGCGAATTGCCAGCGGACCTTCCGGGCTCGGCAGCTGCTCGCCTTCGCCAAGCAGGCGACGGGCGACCACGTAGGCCATGCGGTTGCCCAGGCCAATGTCTTCGAGCAGGTCTTCGATCAGTTCGAGGCGGTACTCGGTAAGCATTGCCTTGACGCGCTCTGCCGGGATCTTCTCCAGGGAGCTGTCGAAACCGTTGAGGACCTTGTTCAGCAGGCGTTCGCCGAGGCTGATGGACTCGGAGCGGCGCTGCAGTTTCAGCGCATGACGAATGTGCGTGCGCGCCTTGCCGGTAACGACGAAGTTGAGCCACGCCGGATTTGGCCGTGCGCCGGGGGCGCTGACGATCTCGACCGTGGAGCCGCTTTGCAGCGGTTCGGACAGCGGCGCGAGACGACGGTTGATGCGGCAGGCGATGCAGCTGTTGCCGACATCGGTGTGCACTGCGTAGGCAAAGTCGACCGCCGTGGAGCCTTTCGGCAACTCCATGATCCGGCCTTTGGGCGTGAACACGTAGACCTCGTCCGGGAACAGGTCGATCTTCACGCTTTCGATGAATTCCAGCGAGTTGCCGGCGCGTTGCTGCATTTCCAGCACGCCTTTGACCCACTGGCGGGCGCGGGCGTGCGTGCCTTTCGGCTGCTCGTCGCCGCTGGATTTGTACAGCCAATGGGCGGCGATGCCGTTGTTGGCCATCTCTTCCATTTCGCGGGTGCGGATCTGGATCTCGATCGGTACACCGTGCATGCCGAACAGCGTGGTATGCAGCGACTGGTAGCCGTTGGCCTTGGGGATCGCGATGTAATCCTTGAAGCGTCCTGGCAACGGCTTGTACAAATTATGCACAGCACCCAGTACGCGGTAGCAGGTATCGACCTTGTCGACGATGATCCGGAACGCGTAGACGTCCATGATCTCGTTGAAGGCCCGACGCTTGCCGCGCATTTTCTTGTAGATGCCGTAGAGGTGTTTCTGCCGACCGCTGACTTCGCCCTGGATGCCGTCGATGGCGAGGCAGTGACCAAGGGATTCTTCGATCTTGTTGACGATTTCCTTGCGGTTGCCCCGGGCGCGCTTGACCGCCTGGTAGATCCGCGCGGAACGCATCGGGTGCATGGCCTTGAAGCCGAGGTCTTCGAATTCGATGCGGATCGCGTGCATGCCCAGCCGGTTGGCAATGGGCGCGTAGATCTCGAGAGTTTCCTTGGCGATGCGCCGGCGTTTTTCGCCGGACAGCACTTCCAGCGTGCGCATGTTGTGCAGGCGGTCGGCGAGCTTGACCAGGATCACCCGGATGTCGCGCGCCATGGCCATGGCCATTTTCTGGAAATTTTCCGCCTGGGCTTCGGCCTTGGTCTCGAAATTCATCTGGGTCAGTTTGCTGACCCCGTCGACCAGTTCGGCCACGGTTTCACCGAACTGCGCTTGCAGCGCTTCCTTGGCGATACCGGTGTCTTCGATCACGTCATGCAGCATCGCGGCCATCAGGCTCTGATGGTCCATGTGCATGTCGGCAAGAATATTGGCCACGGCAAGAGGATGCGTGACGTACGCCTCACCACTGCGACGGCGTTGACCGTCATGGGCTTGTTCGGCGTAGAAATACGCTCGGCGGACCAGGTTGACCTGGTCGTTGCCGAGGTAGGTCGATAAGCGATCGGCGAGGGCGTCTATGCTCGGCATGATGATTCCTGCCGAAAGCTGTGACCCCGCGCCGTGCTACGTCGACCAGGCATAGGCTTAGACGGCCTCGTTCGACTCGTCCTCGAACGCTGCGAACAGCGGTTCATCCTGGACGATTTCCTGCTCGGCGATGAACTCGTAGCTCATCAGGCCTTCAGCAATTTCACGCAGCGCGACAACAGTCGGCTTGTCGTTTTCCCACTGCACCAATGGCTCTTTGCCGCCGGTGGCCAGTTGACGGGCACGCTTGGTAGAGAGCATGACCAGCTCAAAGCGGTTTTCCACGTGTTCTAGGCAGTCTTCAACGGTTACGCGGGCCATGGTATTCCTCGGAGCGAATGCAATATGCGCGCTGCCCGGTTGGGCGAGCGGACTGAGCAGTTTAAAAAATCACCAGCGATTAGGGAAGCGCTGATTTTTTGACCAGACCCTTCAACGCGCTGCAAGCACCAATGTAAAGCGCTTGCAGGCGTTTTGGGAAGTGCTGTTTCAGCCGAGCAATTCAGCCAGTAATTTGCCGAAACGCACTTGCTGGCGCTTCTGTTGCAACTGATTGGCGCGGAAAATCGCTTTCAGATCGTCCAGTGCGTGGGCGAAATCGTCGTTGATGATCAGGTAATCGTAGTCGACGTAATGGCTCATCTCGCTGACCGCTTCGCGCATGCGGCCGTCGATGATCTCGTCGCTGTCCTGGCCACGGTTGGTCAGGCGCTGGTGCAGGGCTTGCAGCGACGGCGGCAGGATGAAGATCGAGCGCGCCTGCGGCATCAGCTTGCGCACTTGCTCGGCGCCTTGCCAGTCGATTTCCAGAATCAGGTCGTGACCTTCGTCCAGGGTCTGCTGCAAACGGCTTTGCGAGGTGCCGTAGAAGTTGCCGAAGACTTCGGCGCGCTCAAGAAAGTCGCCGTGCTCGCCCATCTTCACGAACTCTTCGCGGGTCACGAAGTGGTAGTTCACGCCATCCACTTCGCCCGGGCGCATGGCGCGGGTGGTGTGCGAAACGGAAACGCGAATCTCCGGATCGGCGTCGGTCAAGGCCTTGACCAGACTGCTCTTGCCCGCGCCCGATGGCGCGGAAATGATGTACAGGGTGCCGGTGTGTTGGGTCATGTCAGGTAGCCTTACTCAATATTCTGCACTTGTTCGCGCATCTGCTCGATCAACACCTTGAGGTTGACGGCGGCCTGGGTGCTGCGCGGGTCGAAGGCTTTGGAGCCCAGTGTGTTGGCTTCGCGGTTGAGCTCCTGCATCAGGAAGTCCAGACGCCGCCCGGCGGCACCACCGGACTTGAGCACCCGGCGAACTTCGATGATGTGAGTGCTCAGGCGATCCAGTTCTTCGGCCACGTCGCTTTTTTGCGCGAGGATGACCATTTCCTGTTCCAGGCGCTGCGGGTCGAGCTCGGCCTTCATGTCGGCGAAGCGGTCGAGGACCTTCTGGCGCTGGGTGGCGAGCATCTGCGGCACCAGTTCTCGCAGGGTCACCACGTCTTCTTCGATGGACGTCAGGCGGTCGTTGATCAAGCGCGCCAGCTCCGCGCCTTCGCGCTCGCGGCCAGCCTTCAGATCTTTCAAACCCTGATTGAACAGCGCCAGCGCTTCGGCGTTCAGCGCTTGCGGGTCGGTCGCATCGGCCACCAGCACGCCGGGCCAGGCCAGCACTTCCAGCGGATTCAGCGCGGCGGGATTCTTGATCAGCCCGGCCACGGTTTCCGCAGCGGCCACCAGTTGCGCGGCGCGTTCGCGGTCCACTTGCAGCGGTTTGCCGGTGCTTTCTTCGGTGAAGCGCAGCGTGCATTCCAGTTTGCCCCGCGACAGGCCCTGACGCAGCGCTTCACGCACGGCGCCTTCGAGGTCGCGGAACGATTCGGGCAAGCGCAGGTGCGGTTCCAGATAGCGGCTGTTGACCGAGCGCAGTTCCCAGCTCAGGGTGCCCTGAACGCCGGCTTTCTCGACGCGGGCGAAGGCGGTCATGCTGTGCACCATGGCGGTGACCTCGCAATGCAGATCGGCGCGAAACGCTGTTTCGCAGGCGCGATTTCAATGAATTTAAGCCGACTGGCAGCAAAGGCGCAGGATTGTAGCGCAGTGCGGCGAATGCGCCCAAACACACGGTGTGACAAACCGCTGCAGCCCGTCGGTTATGCGCGCTTGAGGGGCTTCGGTCGTCGGCCGGCGGTTTTAACCAGTGCCCACTCGCGGTGCAGCGCTCTATAATGCTCGGCAGTTTTCCGTCCTCAGTACAGGTATCCCTATGAAACGTCCAAGTGGTCGCGCTGCCGATCAGCTCCGCTCGATCCGCATCACCCGCAACTACACCAAACACGCCGAGGGATCCGTACTGGTCGAATTCGGTGATACCAAAGTCATCTGCACCGTCAGCGTCGAAAATGGCGTGCCGCGTTTCCTCAAAGGTCAGGGCCAGGGCTGGTTGACTGCCGAGTACGGCATGCTGCCGCGCGCCACCGGCGAGCGTAACCAGCGTGAAGCCAGTCGTGGCAAGCAGGGCGGTCGTACTCTCGAAATCCAGCGTTTGATCGGCCGTTCCCTGCGCGCAGCGCTGGACATGTCCAAGCTCGGCGACGTGACCCTGTACGTCGATTGCGACGTGATCCAGGCCGATGGCGGTACTCGCACCGCGTCCATCACCGGCGCCATGGTTGCGCTGGTCGATGCCCTGAAAGTGATCAAGAAGCGCGGCGGCCTGAAAGGCGGTGACCCGCTCAAGCAGATGATCGGTGCGGTCTCGGTCGGCATGTACCAGGGCGAGCCGGTGCTGGATCTGGACTATCTTGAAGATTCTGCAGCTGAAACCGACCTGAACGTGGTGATGACCAGCACCGGCGGCTTCATCGAAGTGCAGGGCACCGCTGAAGGCGCGCCGTTCCAGCCTGATGAGCTCAATGCCATGCTGGAACTGGCCAAGCAGGGCATGAACGAAATCTTCGAATTGCAGAAGGCTGCGCTGGCCGACTGAGGTTTTGACCACAAGGAGGACGTGATGAGTGACGAGCAAGAGTTGCTGCCCAAACCGAGCCAGGAGGTTCGCCAGTGGGCGATGTTCTGTCACTTGTCCGCCTTGCTGGGGATCTGGATTCCGTTCGGCAATCTGATCGGGCCGCTGATCCTTTGGCAGATGAAGCGCGAGAAGGACCCGTTCATCGATGCGCAGGGTAAAGAGGCGCTGAATTTTCAGATCACGGTGGCGATAGCCTCAATGATCTGCTTCCTGCTCATGCTGCTGATCATTGGTTTCTTCCTCTTTGGTTTGCTTGCAATCGCGGCATTGGTCCTGACGATCATTGCAGGGGTCAAAGCCAACGAAGGTTTCCCGTACAGATATCCGTTCACTTGGCGACTGATCAAGTAACAGTCTCTTGTATCGCAATATGGAAATGCCCCGGCTTATCGGGCATTTTTATTTGTGCAACTCAATAATTGGTTTTTGTTGTAGGACTAGTCTTTTAACGATGTGCGGTTTGGCATTTATTTGCTGATATTTCTCTATTACATGTTTGGTCACAACTGATCGACCACGTGCTTATTCTCGTTCTTGTTATTGACGCGAGCGGGTTGTTAAAGTTGCCCGATGCAATGTTTCGATTGAAACATTTCGATATGTTCAAGCCATCGATGGCACTTGAATTCCCCAGTAATCAGTGTTGATAAAATCAGCCGGTTCACCCGTCGAGCCCAGGTAAACGCTCGCCTCGTGAATACTTAGCCAAGAATAATCCACATGATTGAGCTCGATTTCTACGGCACGCTCGTGGCCGCTTCTTTAGTACTACTGCTCGGACGCGGACTTGTTGCGCGTGTCGGCTTTCTGCGAAGTTACAATATTCCTGAACCGGTAGCGGGTGGCCTGGTGGTTGCTGTGCTCCTGTTGATATTGCGTACGTTCGATATTGAAGTTCGCTTCGATACATCATTGCAAACACCGTTGATGTTGGCGTTCTTTGCCACGATTGGCTTGAGTGCCGACCTTGCCAGCCTGAAAAAGGGCGGGCGCATCGTCGGCATCTTCCTGCTGGCGGTCATTGGCTTGCTGGTGGTGCAGAACGCCATGGGCATCGGATGGCAACCTTGCTCGGACTCGATCCTTTGATGGGCTTGCTGACGGGTTCGATCACATTGGCCGGCGGCCACGGTACTGGCGCCGCATGGGGCGCGGTATTCAGCGAGAAATATGGCCTGGCGTCGGCTTCAGAGCTGGCGCTGGCCTCAGCGACGTTCGGTCTGGTGCTCGGTGGGCTGATCGGTGGGCCCGTCGCGCGGTTGCTGATCAAGCGCGTGGAAGTGCCGGGCTGCAGTCCCCAGCAAGCGCCGCGACTGCCGAAAGGCTTTGAACAGCCAAACAAGGAACGCTCGATCACGCCGTTTTCGTTCGTCGAGACGCTGGCGCTAATTGCCGTCAGCCTGCTCGCTGGCAACCTTCTGAATGGCTTGCTGCATGGCACTGCGTTCGAACTGCCGACGTTTGTTTGCGTGCTGTTTGTAGGTGTGGTGTTGCGCAACAGTCTGTCAGCACTTGGCTTGTATCAGGTGTTCGAGCGTGAAGTTTCCGTGCTCGGCAATGTCAGCCTCTCGCTGTTTCTGGCGATCGCGCTGATGTCGCTGAAGCTTTGGGATCTGGCGGCGTTGGCATTGCCGATCTTTATCATTCTGGCCGTGCAGGCGCTGGTCATGGCGCTGTTCGCTATTTTCGTGACGTTCCGGGTGATGGGCAGCAACTACGATGCCGCAGTGCTGGCTGCGGGACATTGTGGCTTCGGTCTGGGCGCCACGCCGACGGCGATTGCCAACATGCAAGCGGTGACGCAGCGCTATGGGCCATCGCAGATCGCGTTTCTGGTAGTGCCGATGGTAGGAGCGTTCTTCATCGATATCGTTAACGTCATCGTGATCAAGCTGTACCTGGCCTTGCCATTCTTCGCTGCCGTCTAGAAAGCATGGCGCATAAAAAATGCCCGCATCTCACGATGCGGGCATTTTTTTGGCTGCGAGGACGCTTAGATGGTCAGCGTCCAGTCGTAGTCGACGATCAGCGGCGCGTGCTGCGAGAACCGTGGCTGACGCGGCAGGCGTGCACTGCGCACCGAGCGACG
This sequence comes from Pseudomonas sp. Sample_21, assembly GCF_004307525.1. Lineage (NCBI taxonomy): Bacteria > Pseudomonadati > Pseudomonadota > Gammaproteobacteria > Pseudomonadales > Pseudomonadaceae > Pseudomonas > Pseudomonas sp. Sample_21. The sequence goes on from NZ_RCNZ01000138.1 coordinate 68,204, forward strand.
CAGGCCCGGGGTCAGGATCTGATAATCGAAACGCCAGCCCAGATTGAGCATCTCGGCCTGTTCGTTATCCGGCCACCAGCTGTACTGGTCGCCTTCGCGGCTGACTTCGCGCAGCGCATCGACATAGCCCATGTTGCCGACAATCTCGTCCATCCAGGCGCGCTCCGGCGCCAGGAAGCCTGGAGATTGCTGGCTGTCTCGCCAGTTCTTGATGTCGAGTTTCTGCTGCGCAACGTACAGCGAGCCACAATAAATGTACTCGCGACGTTTGCGTCGCTGTTTGTCCAGGTACTTGCCGAAATCGTCCATGAGCTTGAACTTCTGGTTCAAGTCTTCATCGCCGTTCATCCCCGAAGGAAACAGCAAGGTGGCAATACTGACTTTGTCGAAATCTGCTTGCAGGTAGCGCCCGTAGCGGTCGGCCGTCTCGAAACCGAGACCGCTGATGACAGCCTTCGGTTGCAACCGCGAATACAAAGCCACGCCGCCTTGGGCAGGGACTTCAGCATCGCAGGCATAAAGGAAGTAGCCATCCAGTTGGAAGGCTGGGTCATCCAGTTCAAAGGCGGAGGCACGGGTGTCCTGCAGGCAGATGACGTCGGCATTCTGGGCTTGCAGCCAACTGAGCAAACCGCGCTCGACTGCCGCCTGAATACCATTGACGTTCACACTGATGATCCGCATAAATGGCCCCAAAAATCGCGTGCGTGTATGATACACGGCGTCAAGCTAATTAGCTAAATCCGTGGTATTTGGGGTTTTTTTCATGCAAGCGTATCAGCGCGATTTCATTCGTTTTGCCATCGATCGCGGCGTTTTGCGCTTCGGTGAGTTCACCCTGAAGTCCGGGCGCACCAGTCCCTACTTCTTCAATGCCGGCCTGTTCAACTCCGGTTCGGCCCTGGCGCAGCTGGGGCGTTTCTACGCCGCCGCCATCGCCGAAAGCGGCATCTCCTTCGACGTCCTGTTTGGCCCAGCTTATAAAGGCATTCCGCTGGCGGCCACGACCGCCGTTGCGCTGGCCGAACATCACGGCCGTGACCTGCCATGGTGCTTCAACCGCAAGGAAGCCAAGGCCCACGGCGAGGGCGGCAGCCTGGTTGGCGCACCGCTGACTGGCGAAGTCTTGATCATCGACGACGTAATCACCGCCGGCACCGCGATTCGTGAAGTGATGCAGATCATCGCTTCCCAGGACGGCGCCAAGGCCGCCGGTGTGCTGATCGCACTGAACCGTCAGGAGCGTGGCAACGGCGAGTTGTCGGCAATCCAGGAAGTCGAGCGCGACTTCGGCATCCCGGTGATCAGCATTGTCTCGCTGAATCAGGTGCTGGAGTTCCTCGCCGACGATCCGCAGCTCAAACAGCATTTGCCAGCCGTGGAAGCGTACCGCGCGCAGTTTGGCGTGTGACCAATGTGGGAGCGAGCCTGCTCGCGAATGGCCGTCACCTGTCAGCGATGTGAGGCACATTAGGCGTTTGCGAGCAGGCTCGCTCCCACAGAAAAAAGACCCGGTTCAGGCAGGCTCAACCGGGCCTTTTTTTGTTGGCGATCAACGCAGATTTCGCCATTTCATCAGCAGTCTCAGCGCCAATGCAGCGTTCACTAGCGCAAACACCAGCAGCGCAACAACCACCATCACGTACAACGTGCGATCCACATCGAAATCCCACAGGTCCAGCGTGCTGCTGCGCATGATCCCGACTGCTGCCGGCAAGTTAACGTAAAACAGCGCCACGAAAGCGCACGTCAATGGCAATGCTCGCCAGTAGAAAGCAGCCATCACCTTGTCTCGACTGCGCTTGCGGCCCTGCGAACCTTTTTGAAATTCATCCTCAGCCAGCGCTTCATTGAGCGCCGGCCACGCCAGATTGAACATGAACGTGGTCAGGGTCAGCAGCAAGCCACTGACCGCGACGATGTCACTGAACGGCATTCAGACCCAGCGTTGCACAGAGCAATGCGTGGGAATCTTCGCTGATCTCGAACTGCCCGGCGCTGCCCTTGCGTTTGGTGATGGGTTTGAAGGTCGGCTCGTTCTGGGTGATGAGCATGTTCAATTCATCGCGGATCACGTCCGAGCTGATCACCACCAGAAACACGTTTTGCGCATGCTCGGCGGACTGGATTACTGCGCGCATGCTGTGCTGCAGGATGTCGTCGAGCTGATTGCGAAAACGCGAAACGGTGTTTTTCAACAGGGTTTTGCTTTGGCTCTGGGTCAGCTGAAAGATCGTCGAGATCTGCGATTCGGTCGGCAGGGTTTGCCCGAAGTAACTCTGAATCAGATACAGCAGGCGATCCTGCTTGGCTTCGTCGGCCCGGCTGGGCATGCCGCCCTCGACCAGCATTTTCAGGTATTCGGTCAGGCTGGCTTTGGCGATGCGCTCCAGCGCATGGGCGATTTCAGCGTCGCCGATGCGCAAGGTCTTTTTCACCGGTTCCTTCTGTTCCTGCTCGAAAGCGTCGGCGTCGATCGTGAACGAGATCTGCATGAGTCGCCGCTCCGGTTATTTGTCGCTGGCGGCTGGGTAGGGATCCTGGGGTGCATCTCCTTGGCCGGTGAGCACTTTCCAGCCCTTGAGTGGGTGAGAGGCTTCGGTGAAGTCAGGGCAGGGCGGCATCGAAGTCTGCGAAGGGGCTGAATATTCTCGGCCGCAGTCCACGCAGGCGTAAGTGCCAGCCGAAATGTCACTGCCGTAAGGAACGCTGTTTTTTTGCATGGGAAGATCTCCGTTGGATGAGGGGAAGATCCTATGGAGATTTATTCTGAAGGGATGTCGGACGTTTCGCTGTGTCGAGTCAGGCTTTTCCTGTGCGCACAAAAAAGATCGCAGCCTTCGTCAGTTCCTACAAAGCGGATTCTCGCGTGTGCGAAATCCCTGTAGGAGCTGTTGAAGGCTGCGATCTTTTGCTTTCAGCTATTAGCGATCAAGGACGCTTGCGATTGCTGATCAGCGTGCCCACACCGGTATCAGTGAAGATTTCCAGCAGGATCGCGTTCGGCACACGACCGTCGATGATCAACGAACTACCTACGCCACCCTGAACCGCTTCCAGTGCGCAGCGGATCTTCGGCAGCATGCCGCCGTAGATCGTGCCATCGGCGATCAGGTCGTCGACCTGCTGCGTGCTCAGGCCGGTCAACACGGTGCCCGACTTGTCCATCAGGCCGGCAATGTTGGTCAGCAGCATCAGCTTTTCAGCTTTCAGCGCTTCGGCAACCTTGCCCGCCACCAGGTCGGCGTTGATGTTGTACGACTCGCCGTTCTCACCGACGCCAATCGGCGCGATGACCGGGATGAAGTTGCCTTTGACCAGCAGGTTCAGCAGTTCGGTGTTGATGCCGACGACTTCGCCAACGTGGCCGATGTCGATGATTTCCGGCTGGGTCATCTCCGGGGTCTGACGGGAGACGGTGAGCTTCTTCGCGCGAATCAGCCCGGCATCCTTACCGGTCAGGCCGATGGCGCTGCCGCCATGGCGGTTGATCAGGTTGACGATGCTTTTGTTGACCTGACCGCCAAGGACCATTTCCACCACGTCCATGGTCGCCGCGTCGGTGACGCGCATGCCGTCGACGAAATGGCTTTCGATCGACAGGCGCTTGAGCAGGTCACCGATCTGCGGGCCGCCGCCGTGCACGACCACCGGGTTGATGCCCACGGCTTTCATCAGCACGATGTCGCGGGCGAAGCCGGTTTTCAGCTCCTCGCTTTCCATCGCGTTGCCGCCGTATTTGATCACCAGGGTCTTGCCGACATAGCGTCGGATGTAAGGCAGCGCTTCGGACAGGACCTTGGCAGTGTTGGCGGCGGCTTCGCGTTCGAGGGTCATTCAGGGCTCCGGGTGGATCAGAACGGTAGTTGGAGATCAGGTGCAACGCGTTTCAGTTGGGCGTGGAACACATCCTTGATGCGCTGCAATTCAGCCTCGTCATCGGCCTCGAAGCGCAGCACCAGCACCGGTGTGGTGTTGGACGCGCGCACCAGGCCCCAGCCTTTGGCGTAATCGACCCGCACGCCGTCGATGGTGGTCAGGTCGGCGCCTTCGCCCCACTGAGCATCGTGCAGTGCATCAATGATGCTGAATTTGCTCTCTTCGGTCACATGGATATTGATTTCCGGCGTGGAAATATCGTTCGGGAAGGTCGCAAACAGCTCTTCCGCGGTGGATTTTTCCTTGCTGAGGATCTCCAGCAGACGTGCGGCGCTGTAGATGCCGTCGTCAAAACCGAACCAGCGCTCCTTGAAGAAGATGTGCCCGCTCATTTCGCCGGCCAACAGCGCGCCGGATTGTTTCATTTTCTTTTTGATCAACGAGTGACCGGTCTTCCACATTAGCGGCCGACCGCCGTATTCCTTGATCAGCGGCACCAAACGGCGAGTGCATTTGACGTCGAAGATGATTTCCGCGTCCGGGTTGCGCGCCACTACGTCGCGAGCGAACAGCATCAGCAGACGGTCCGGGTAGACGATACTGCCGGTGTTGGTCACCACGCCGACGCGGTCGCCGTCACCGTCGAAGGCCAGGCCGATATCGGCGTTGGTTTCCTTGACCTTGGCGATCAGGTCGACAAGGTTTTCCGGTTTGCCCGGATCCGGGTGATGGTTAGGGAAGTTGCCGTCGACTTCGCAGAACAGCGGGATGACTTCGCAGTTCAGCGCTTCGATCAGTTGCGGGGCGATCACGCCGGCCGCGCCGTTGCCGCAGTCGACCACGACTTTCAGGCGACGAGCGAGTTTGATGTCCTGGACGATTTCGGTGTTGTAGCGGTCGAGGATTTCGACTTGGGTGACGCTGCCCTCGCCAGTGCTCAGGTCGTTGTTCTTGATGCGCTCGTGGAGCACTTGAATCTGCTCGTTGGCGAGGGTGTCGCCGGCGATGACGATTTTGAAACCGTTGTAGTTCGACGGATTGTGGCTACCGGTGAGCATCACCCCGGACTTGCCGGCCAGCACGTTGGCGGCGTAATACAGCGCTGGCGTTGGCACCAGGCCGACATCGCTGACATGGCAGCCGCTCTCGGCGATGCCGCGAATGAGTTCCGCGACCAGCTCCGGGCCGGACAGGCGACCGTCGCGACCGACCGACACATTCGGTTCGCCCTGGGCCAGGCTCTGCGAGCCGATGGCACGGCCGATCCAGTAGGCGGTTTCGCCGTTGAGGAATTCCGGCACGGTGCCACGAATGTCGTAGGCGCGGAAAATGCTGTCAGGCAGCTTCGGGGCGATCTTGGCGGGGGTGCTCATCTGTGGACATGCTCCATCTCGAAAAGGGCGGGACAGACCGACGAATGATTCGACGGCAGGCTCAAACTGAAGGGTATGACGGCGTTTTCCACAGAGAGTTCGTGCTATGAAAGGGCCATGACGCCCCGGCTGGCGTGGCTTTCGGCCGGCAAAACCTTGATTTACGGTGTTAAAACCTGCTGCCGATGTAGCGCATTTTTTGTGGTGAGGGGATAAACCCCCTCACCACAATAATTTTTATCCGGTTATTTGGTGCCGGTATGGCCAAAACCACCGGTACCGCGCTCGGTCTCGACAAACTCTTCAACCATTTCGAAATGCGCCTGCACCACCGGCACGAGCACCAATTGCGCCAGACGTTCGCCGACGGTCATGGTGAAGTCGCTCTGGCCGCGGTTCCAGCAGGAGACCATCAGCGGGCCCTGGTAGTCGGAGTCGATCAGGCCGACCAGATTGCCGAGCACGATGCCATGTTTGTGGCCCATGCCCGAGCGCGGCAGGATCAGCGCGGCGAGATTCGGGTCGCCGATATAGACCGACAGGCCGGTGGGAATCAGCACGGTTTCACCCGGTTTGATCACGATGTCCTGTTCCAGCATGGCGCGCAGGTCGAGGCCGGCGGAGCCCGGCGTGGCGTATTGCGGCAGCGGGAATTCGGTACCGATGCGTGGATCGAGGATCTTGGCTTGCAAAGCGTGCATGTAAATTAAACCTGGTTCAGACGTTCGGCGATAAAAGTGACCAGTTGGCGAGCGATCTTGCTCTTGCTGGTCTGGGCGAAAACCGTGGCGTGCAGCTCACGGTCGATGACGCTGCAGGCGTTTTCTTCGCTGTTGAAACCGATGCTCGGGTTGGCGACGTCGTTGGCGACGATCAGATCGAGATTCTTGTCCTTCAGCTTGCGTGCAGCGTAGTCGAGCAGGTGTTCGGTTTCGGCGGCGAAGCCGACACTGAACGGACGGTCGGGACGGGTCGCGATGGTGGCAAGGATGTCCGGGTTGCGCACCATTTGCAGGACGAAGCCGTCACCGCTCGTAGGATCTTTCTTGAGTTTATGCGGAGCTACTACTTCCGGGCGGTAGTCCGCCACCGCTGCCGACGAGATGAACACGTCGCAAGGCATGGCCGATTCGCAGGCGGCGAGCATGTCGCGGGCGCTGACCACATCGATCCGCGTCACGCGATCAGGCGTCGGCAAGTGCACCGGGCCGCTGATCAAAGTGACACGGGCGCCGGCTTCCACGGCTGCTTCGGCGAGGGCAAAACCCATTTTGCCGGAGCTGTGGTTGGTGATGTAGCGCACCGGGTCGATGTTTTCCTGAGTCGGGCCGGCGGTGATCACCACATGCTTGCCGGTCAGGGCCTGGCGCTGGAAGCAATCGGCGGCGAGCAGCGCCAGATCGGTGGCCTCCATCATGCGGCCCATGCCGACGTCGCCGCAGGCCTGGCTGCCCGAGGCCGGGCCGAAAGTCTTCAGGCCACGGCTCTCCAACAGTTGCAGGTTGGCCTGGGTCGCCGGGTCGCGCCACATCGCCTGGTTCATTGCTGGTGCGACGGCAACCACGGCGTCGGTGGCCAGCACCAGCGTGGTCAGCAGATCGTTGGCAATGCCTTGCGCCAGACGGGCGATCAGGTCGGCGGTGGCCGGGGCGATCAGTACCAGATCGGCCCATTTCGCCAGCTCGATATGGCCCATGGCGGCTTCGGCGGCAGGGTCGAGCAAGTCGAGGTGAACCGGGTGGCCCGACAGGGCCTGCATGGTCAGCGGGGTAATGAATTCGGCGCCGCCATGGGTCATGACCACGCGCACTTCGGCACCCTGGTCGATCAGGCGGCGAACCAGATCGGCGCTCTTGTAGGCCGCAATGCCGCCGCCGACGCCCAGAACGATGCGTTTCCGATACAGCCGCTGCATAGGTCTGCCTTTCATTTCGTTGATGACGGCGGCGCGATACCCCTCCCCAGGGTTGAATCGACCGCCAAAAAGATGGGCTACGATATCACAGCGACCGCTACGGAACAGCGGCGCCCACAGACAAGGAGGTGCTATGAGTATTCGCGATTGGCCGGCGGCGGAACGGCCGCGGGAAAGGCTGTTGGAACACGGCGCAGGGAGTCTTTCGGACGCTGAGTTGTTGGCGATTTTTCTGCGCACCGGATTGCCCGGAAAAAGCGCTGTCGACCTTGCCAGACATCTGCTGACGCAATTCGGTGGCCTGCGTTTGCTGCTTGAGGCCGATCAGGACGCATTCAGCAAACAAATGGGTCTCGGCCCCGCCAAGTTCGCCCAGCTGCAAGCCGCGCAGGAAATGAGCAAGCGCCATCTGGCCGAGCGCTCACGACAGAAGCCGGCACTGGAGAACCCACAGGTCGTCCGCGATTACCTCAAGGCGATGCTGCGGCACGAGCCGCACGAGGTGTTCGGCTGCCTGTTTCTCGATTCAAAGCATCAGGTGCTGAATTTCGAGGCGCTGTTTCGCGGCTCGATCGACAACACCAGCGTGCATCCTCGGGAGGTGGTGAAGCGCGCGCTGGCCAATAACGCCGCAGCGGTGATCCTGTGTCACAACCATCCGTCCGGCAACACCGATCCGAGTCAGGCCGATCGGCTGCTGACCAAGCGCCTGCAGAAAGCGCTGGAGCTGATTGACGTGCGAGTGCTCGATCACTTCATCGTCGGAGACGGCGAACCGCTGTCGATGGCGGAGTGTGGCTGGATGTAAAAGAGCAGCGGCAAGCCTCTAGCTGCAAGCGGCAAGCTGGAGCTGCGCGCGGAGTGCTCTAGCTTGCCGCTTGCCGCTTAGGGCTTGAGGCTGATCTTGGAATAATCCTGCCGGCCGAACGGGCTGACGGAATAACCCTGAACATCCTTGCGCGTCAAAGCGTAGGCCGTTGGGTGCGCCAGTGGCAGCCACAACGCCTGCTGCTGGATCTGTGCCTGTGCCTGTTCATACAGCTTGGTGCGCACGCCTTGCTCGCTGGTGGTCTTGCCGGCGCTGATCAGCTTGTCCAGATCGGCGTTGCAGTACCGCGCGAAGTTGGTCCCGGATTTCACCGCCGCGCAGGAAAACTGCGGGGTGAGGAAGTTGTCCGGGTCGCCGTTGTCGCCGGCCCAGCCCATGAACAGCAGGTCGTGTTCGCCGGCCTTGGCGCGGCGAATCAGTTCGCCCCACTCGATCACGCGGATCTCCGCCTGGATGCCGATCTCGGCCAGATCCGACTGCAACATCTGCGCGCCGAGACTCGGGTTCGGGTTGAGCAGGCTGCCTGATGGACGCGTCCAGATTGTGGTCTGGAAGCCATCCTTCAAGCCGGCCTTGGCCAGCAGCGCCTTGGCTTTGGCCACGTCGTGCGGATAGCCCGGCAGGTTCTTGGCGTAGCTCCAGGTGTTCGGCGGGTACGGGCCGTTGGCCGCTTCGGCGGTGTCTTCGAACACGGCTTTGATGTAGTTGGCCTTGTCGAAAGCGAGGTTGATCGCCTGGCGCACTTCCGGTTTGTCCAGTGGCGGATGCTGGCTGTTGATGCCCACGAAAGCGGTCATGAACGCGTCAGTCTTTTCGACTTTCAGCGTCGGCTCCTTCAGCGCAGCCTGTACGTCCAGTGGTTTTGGCGACAGGGCGATCTGGCATTCATTGCGTCGCAGCTTTTGCAGGCGCACGTTGGCGTCCGGCGTGATGGCGAAGATCAACGGGTCGACCGCAGGCTTGCCACGGAAATAGTCCGGATTGGCCTTGTAGCGAATCGCCGCGTCTTTCTGGAAGCGATTGAACACGAACGGGCCGGTGCCGATCGGCTGGCTGTTGAGTTTGTCGGTGGCGCCGGCCTTCATCAGTTTGTCGGCATATTCGGCGGAATAGATCGAGGCGAAACCCATGCTCAGCGTCGCGAGGAAGGTCGAATCCGGATGGTCGAGGGTAAAACGCACGGTCAGCGGGTCGAGGGCGTCGATCTTCTTGATCAGGGTCGGCAGTTGCATCGACTGCGCATGGGGGAAGCCGCTCTGGGCGACCTTGTGCCACGGGTTGGCCGGGTCGAGCATGCGGTCGAAGCTGAACTTGACGTCTTCAGCGCTCAGCTCGCGGCTCGGTTTGAAGTAGTCGGTTGTATGAAATTTCACCTGCGGGTGCAGTTTGAACACATAGATGAGGCCGTCGGTGCTGACTTCCCAGCTGTCGGCCAGGCTCGGGATGACCTTGCCACTGGCGGTGTCGAAATCCACCAAGCGGTTCATCAGTACGTCAGCCGAAGCATTGGTGGTGGTCAGCGAGTTGTACTGCACCACGTCGAACCCTTCGGGACTGGCCTCGGTACACACGCTCAACGCGGCGGCCTGGGCGAGGGGGCTCAGCAACAGCGGAGCGAGTAACAGGGGTAGGGCAGCGAGGCGCATGGTCGGTTTCCTTTACAGATCGAAGGCCCATCTGCAAGTGCAGTCTGGAAAAGTCCTACCCTAGAGCTCTGAATTGCAAATGACTATCCCCTTTTTGCATTTTCAGGCGCACTCTTGCGCGGTTTCGAGCGTGGGCAGCCAGATGAAAAGTCTGAATCGGCTGTAGGGCGGGATTTCTGCGACGAGTGGTCAAAACTGGCCGCAGCCTTTGTCCAAGGCGTCTGCGGCGGAAAAAATCGCCCTTTTGCCGATTGATTGCACACCGATTGTTGTTGCACCCCGGTCTTTCTGGTATAAAGCAGCGCTCTTTTCTAGGGGCCCGGTTCCTTCACTGTAGGTGTAGCCGGTAAGACCTCTAAAGAAACGCGGCGCCTGGCGCCAAATGACTGAGAGATTAAGCGGCCAACCCATGCCGGGTTGGGCATGTGGTTTTAGAGGGCTGAGGCATGTCGAGAGTATGTCAAGTTACCGGTAAGGGTCCGGTGACTGGGAATAACATTTCCCACGCAAACAACAAAACCCGTCGTCGTTTCCTGCCGAACCTGCAGCATCACCGCTTCTGGGTTGAAGAAGAGAAACGTTTTGTGCGTCTGCGCGTATCTGCCAAAGGCATGCGTATCATCGACAAGCGTGGCATCACTGTCGTGCTCGCCGAACTTCGCCGCGATGGCAAGATTTAAGGGAGCTAATCATGCGTGAATTGATTCGTTTGATCTCGAGCGCCGGTACTGGTCACTTCTACACTACCGACAAGAACAAGCGTACTACCCCGGACAAAATCGAGATCAAGAAATATGATCCGGTTGTTCGCAAGCACGTGATGTACAAGGAAGGCAAAATCAAGTAATTGATTTTTCCTGACTGCGAAAAAGGCCCGTATCGTGAGATACGGGCCTTTTTTGTTTGCCTTGCATTTGGTGTTGCCTGTCCTGCACTCCCACAATGGAATACGTTCGAATGTGGGAGCGAGCCTGCTCGCGAAGAGGGCGGTGAAATCAGCGCAAAGACTCAAGCCTTCTGTTCAAAGATCACATAAACCTTGCGGCAAGCCTCCAGCACTTCCCAGGTGCCGCGAAACCCCGCCGGAATCACGAAGCGATCACCAGCGCGCAAGGTCTTGGCATTGCCATCGCTGTCACGCAATACCGAAACCCCCTGCAGAATCTCGCAGTACTCATGTTCGGTGTAATTCACCGTCCACTGACCCACCGCGCCTTCCCACACACCCACGCCCATTTGCCCACAAGGGCTTTCGTATTGATGAAACACCGCCTGCTCAGGATCGCCCTTTAGCACTTTCGCCGGGTCCGGCCGATAGCGCTCGGCTTCGCTGCTGGCGAGGCTGATGTCGACGACGTTCTGGATGTTCATTGTTGTTTTCTCCGCTAGTGACGGCGCATTGGCTGGAATGGGCCAAAGTCTATGTTTATTAAAATGAACACCGCAAGGCCGTATGGCCAGCTTATGTCAAATATATTGAAACAAACCCGGTCGCTGGTTTAGGGTGGCGGGTGCCTCGGGCCGAAAGTGCAGGCTGGCCGGGCAGGATTCTTGAACAGCGCCGCAGCGCTTGCGGTGCTCGTATTCAATAAGAGGAGGACACCCGAATGACCACCCTGACTCGTGCCGACTGGGAACAACGCGCCCGCGATCTGAAAATCGAAGGCCGCGCCTTCCTGAATGGCGAATACACTGACGCCGTCTCCGGCGAAACCTTCGAATGCATCAGCCCGGTCGATGGCCGCCTGCTCGGCAAGATCGCCAGCTGTGACGCCGCCGACGCCGACCGTGCTGTAGAAAACGCCCGCGCTACTTTCAATTCCGGCGTCTGGTCGCGCCTGGCGCCGACCAAACGCAAAGCCACCATGATCCGCTTCGCCAGCCTGCTGAAACAGCACGCTGAAGAACTGGCGCTGCTGGAAACCCTCGACATGGGCAAGCCGATCAGCGATTCGCTGTACATCGACGTACCGGGCGCGGCGCAGGCGTTGAGCTGGAGCGGCGAAGCGATCGACAAGATCTACGACGAAGTTGCCGCCACCCCGCATGACCAACTAGGTCTGGTGACCCGTGAGCCGGTGGGCGTGGTTGGCGCTATCGTGCCGTGGAACTTCCCGCTGATGATGGCTTGCTGGAAGCTCGGCCCGGCGCTGTCGACCGGTAACTCGGTGATCCTCAAGCCGTCGGAAAAGTCGCCGCTGACTGCCATCCGCATCGCTGCGCTGGCCATTGAAGCCGGGATTCCGAAAGGCGTGCTCAACGTGCTGCCGGGCTATGGCCACACCGTCGGCAAGGCGCTGGGTTTGCACAATGACGTCGACACGCTGGTGTTCACCGGTTCGACCAAGATTGCCAAGCAACTCATGGTCTATGCCGGCGAATCGAACATGAAACGCGTCTGGCTGGAAGCCGGCGGCAAGAGCCCGAACATCGTCTTCGCCGATGCGCCGGATCTGCAGGCCGCCGCTGAATCCGCCGCCAGCGCCATCGCCTTCAACCAGGGCGAAGTGTGCACCGCCGGTTCGCGCCTGCTGGTCGAGCGTTCGATCAAGGACAAATTCCTGCCAATGGTGATCGAGGCGCTGAAAGCCTGGAAGCCGGGCAATCCGCTGGACCCGGCGACCAACGTCGGTGCGCTGGTCGATACCCAGCAGATGAACACCGTGCTGTCGTACATCGAATCCGGCCATAGCGATGGCGCCAAACTGGTCGCCGGCGGCAAGCGCATCCTCCAGGAGACCGGTGGCACTTACGTCGAGCCAACCATTTTCGATGGTGTGAGCAATGCGATGAAGATTGCCCAGGAAGAGATTTTCGGCCCAGTGTTGTCGGTGATCGCTTTCGATAGCGCCGAAGAAGCCATCCAGATCGCCAACGACACGCCATACGGTCTGGCCGCAGCGGTGTGGACCCAGGACATCTCCAAGGCGCACCTGACCGCCAAGGCCTTGCGCGCCGGTAGCGTGTGGGTCAACCAGTACGATGGCGGCGACATGACCGCGCCGTTCGGTGGCTTCAAACAGTCGGGCAACGGTCGCGACAAATCGCTGCATGCCTTCGACAAGTACACCGAGCTGAAGGCCACGTGGATCAAGCTGTGATTCATTAAGAGAGCCTGAGTTAATCAGGCTCTCGAACCTACAGAGATCCCCTGTGGGAGCGAGCCTCTGTGGTGAGGGGATTTATCCCTGTTCGGCTGCGAAGCAGTCGCTAAACCATTGCACGCGGTGTACCTGGTACATCGTGGATGCAGGTTTTGGGGCCGCTGCGCGACCCAACGGGGATAAATCCCCTCGCCACAGGGGCTCGCTCCCACAGTGATTTTGTGGTGCATATAAAAATATCCACAGGAGCGTGGAACATGCGTTGGGCGACGTATTTCGCCGTGTTGGCGTCTGTCTTGAGTGTCGGCCTGGCCCTGGGGGTCAGCATGCCGCTGGTGTCGTTGCGTCTGGAGGGCTGGGGCTACGGCTCGTTCGCCATCGGTGTGATGGCGGCCATGCCGGCAATCGGCGTGCTGCTCGGGGCGAAGATTTCCAGCCACCTCGCCGCGTATTTCGGCACGGCGAACCTGATGCGTTTGTGCCTGTGGGCCGGGGCATTGTCGATCGGCCTGCTGGCGCTGCTGCCGAGTTACCCGATCTGGTTGCTGCTGCGCCTGCTGATCGGGGTGATCCTGACCATCGTGTTCATCCTCGGCGAGAGCTGGATCAATCAACTGGTGATCGAGCAGTGGCGCGGGCGTCTGGTAGCGCTGTATGGCAGCAGCTATGCGCTGAGCCAACTGTCTGGTCCGTTGCTGCTGGGGGCGCTCGGTACCGAGCATGATTACGGTTTCTGGGTCGGGGTCGGCCTGCTCACGCTCTCGCCCTTTCTGCTGCTGGGGCGCAGCGGGGCGCCGAGCAGTGAGGCCAACAGCGTCACGTTTGGCGATCTGTGGGGCTTCGCCCGCGAGTTGCCGGCGATTGCCTGGGCGGTGTCGTTGTTTGCCGCGTTCGAGGCGATGATCCTGACACTGCTGCCGGTGTACTGCCTGCAACAGGGGTTCACCGCCGAAATCGCCCTGGCCATGGTCAGCACGGTGGTGGTCGGCGATGCGCTGCTGCAGTTGCCGATCGGCGCGTTGGCCGATTACCTGTCGCGGCGCACGCTGTTCGCCGGATGCGCGGTGGTGTTGATGCTGTCGAGTCTGGCCATTCCGATGTTGCTCGACACGCTGCTGATCTGGCCGTTGTGGGTGCTGTTCGGCGCCAGTGCCGGCGGCTTGTTCACCCTGTCGCTGATTCTGATTGGCGAGCGTTATCGAGACGATGCGCTGGTTCGCGCCAATGCGCATATCGCGCAGTTGTGGGGTGTCGGTTGTCTGGTCGGGCCGTTGGCGGCAGGGGCGGGCAGTCAGTGGATCAATGGTCATGCGTTGCCGCTGTTGATGGCGGCTGGGGCGTTTGGTCTGGTGCTTTTGTTGTTGCGCCAAGGCGCCTTTGGCACAACAGCAGAAGCAGCCTGAGCGCATCCCACAAGGGATCATCAACAGACGGACTTACAGCATCCGCTCCAGGCCGACGCTGGTGCTGAACCACGAGTTGAAGCGCCGCCACCAGCTCCCCGGCTCCTTGGTCAGAGTGTGCATCTGGCCGTTGTCCTCGGTGACCCAGACGACCTTGCCGTCCTCGAGTTTCGCCTGATAACTCAAGGTCGGCGCCATGCCTTGCAATGCCAGTGCGCGCACATGCTCGGCCAGTTCCGGGCTGTCGACGAGCACGCCGACTTCGGTGTTCCACAGCACCGAGCGCGGGTCGAAGTTGAACGAGCCGATAAACGACTTGCGCCGGTCGAAGATCATCGCCTTGCTGTGCAAACTCGAATCCGAACCGCGAAACGACTTGCTGTAGAACACCCGCGGCCCGCTGCCATAGTTATCCCCAGGCTGGCGGCGCAGTTCATAGAGTTTCACCCCGTGTTCAAGCAACGCCTTGCGATAGGGCGCATAACCGCCATGCACCGCCGGCACGTCGGTGGCCTCCAGTGAATTGGTCAGCAGGCTCACGGAGACTCCGGCATCGGCGCGCCCGGTCAGGTAGACCAGCCCCGGCTGGCCGGGCACGAAGTAGGCGGAAATCATGATCAGCTCTTTGCTGACGCCGGTCAGTTCCGGCGCCAGTTGCGTGGTCAGCAGCAGATGCGGATCCGGTTCGCCCTTGGACAGGACCTTGCTCGGCGCGTCCCACAAGGCCTGGTTCCAGGCCCAGATCAGCTCTTTACGCCAGATGTCCATGCGCGGGTCGGTTGTGAACTTCATCAACTGTTGATAGAGCGCGTGGTTCTGCTTGCGGGTTTCTTCCAGTGATTCTTCCAGGCGCGTGCGCGTGTTTTCCAAGTCAGCGGCGGTCGGCTGGCTGGAGAGGAATTCGTCGATCGGCTTGCTCAGCGCGCTGTTCCAGTACTGGTCGAAACTGTGTCCGAGCTGTTCGGCCACCGGGCCGATGCTGAGCATGTCGATGTCGGTGAAATTCAGGTTGGGTTCGGCGTCGAAATATTCATCGCCCAGATTGCGCCCGCCGACGATGGCCGCGCTGTTGTCCGCCAGCCACAACTTGTTGTGCATGCGCCGATGCTGCACGGACAGATTGAACAGTCGCCCGGCCGCGCGCGTTACGCCGGTGCTGCGCCCCAGGTGCAAAGGATTGAACAAACGAATCTGGATCTGCGGATGCGCCGCCAGGGTGGCGATGATCTGGTCGAGGCCGTCGCTGGTGGTGTCGTCGAGCAGGATGCGCACGCGCACGCCACGGTCGGCAGCCTTGAGCACTTCCTCCACCAACATCCGCGTGCTGATGCCGTCGTGGACGATGTAGTACTGCAAATCGAGGCTGACCTGGGCATGGCGAATCAGCTCGGCCCGGGCGGTAAAGGCCTCACCGCTGTCCGAGAGCAGACGAAACCCCGATTGCCCTTTGTAGGGTGCGGCCTGAGCCTGGATCGAGCGGCCGAAGCTGGAGTCCGACGCCGGCAGGGCCTGGCTTGGTTCGCGCGGCACATCGAGGCTGGCGCAGCCGCTGAGAAACGAGGCGAGTATCAGTGAAGCGAGTAAGGGCTGTCTGAAGCTCACGTAGGATCGTTCCGGTTGGCGGCTGAGGTCGGCAATTTGGACGCCGGGCGCGCAAAAAAGGTCAGTCGGTCTCAGCGAGTAGTTTGATTGCCGCAGAGCCGACCTTGCGCACCGCTTCTTCGATCTGCGCTGTTGGTTTGGCAGCGTAGTTCATCCGTAAACAATTGCGGTACTTGCCCGAGGCGGAAAAGATGCTGCCAACGGCAATCTGTACGCCCTGATCGTGCAGCGCGCGATTCAGTTTCAGCGTGTCGAAACCTTCCGGCAGCTCCACCCAGAGCATGAAGCTGCCCTGCGGGCGACTGGCGCGGGTGCCGGCGGGAAAGTAGCGCGTCACCCAGTCGATCATCGCGTCACGATTGCGTTGGTACTGCATGCGCATACGCCGCAAGTGCGGCTCGAAATGGCCGGCCTTGATGAATTCGGCGATGGCGATCTGCGGTTGTGGTGCGGTGGAGCCGGTGCTGATGTATTTCATGTGCAGCACTCGCTCCAGATATCGGCCCGGCGCCACCCAGCCGATGCGCAGCCCCGGCGCCAAGGTTTTGGAGAACGAGCTGCAGAGCAACACGCGGCCGTCTTCATCGAAGGATTTGATCGTGCGCGGGCGCGGATAGGTATAGGCCAGTTCGCCATACACATCGTCTTCAATGATCGCCACGTCGAAACGCTGGGCGAGCGTCAACAGCGCGCGTTTGCGCGACTCGGGCATCACGTAGCCGAGCGGGTTGTTGCAGTTGGGGGTGAGCTGAATGGCCTTGATCGGCCACTGTTCCAGCGCCAGTTCAAGGGCGTCGAGGCTGATCCCGGTGAGCGGGTCGGTGGGAATCTCCAGGGCTTTCATGCCCAGGCCTTTGAGGGTCTGCATGGCGCCGTGGAAACTCGGCGAATCCACCGCGACGATGTCGCCCGGCTCGCAGATCGCGTGGATGCTG
The DNA here is from genome assembly GCF_004307525.1 of Pseudomonas sp. Sample_21. NCBI lineage: Bacteria > Pseudomonadati > Pseudomonadota > Gammaproteobacteria > Pseudomonadales > Pseudomonadaceae > Pseudomonas > Pseudomonas sp. Sample_21. Next base: position 84,890 of record NZ_RCNZ01000138.1, read on the forward strand.
GTGGACAGCGCTTCGTGGCAGCCAGTGGTGATCACCAGATCGCTGGCGCTCAACTGGCAGCCGGAATCGAGCATCAGCCGTGCGATCTGTTCGCGCAGTTCGAGGTTGCCGTGGATGTTGTCGTAATACAGACCAGGCATGTCCTGCCGGCGACTGATACGCGCCAGCCCGCGCAGCAGCGGCTTCATGGTTGGCGAGCCGACATCGGGCATGCCACGGCCCAATTGCACGACGTCCTTGCGTGGCACCGCGCGAATGAGTTCCAGCACCTGATCCCATTGCGAAATCTCTACCGGCCGTTGCGCCGGGCGGCCTACTGCGGGCAGCTCCGGCAACTCGCGGCCGACTGGGACAAAGTAGCCAGACTTGGGTTTCGGCGTGGCGAGGCCGCTGTCTTCAAGCACGCGATAGGCCTGCTGCACCGTGCTCAAACTGACTCCGTGCTCGACGCTCAAGGCTCGAACCGACGGCAAGCGATCGCCAGGACGATAGAAGCCTTGTTCGATGCGGGTGCCGAGCAATTCGGCGAGATTTACATACAGAGTCATGGTGGCCTCGGTGCGTCTTGGTGGAAACCAGTACAGATGCGGCAAAAATCAGTCATTCAGTCGGTGAATCGGCAAATCTGTATGGAGTTAATACAGGTTCTTTGAGTCTGTAATGGTTTTGCTCGCCCGCGCATCATGGAATCTCTGGCTACCCAAGTAAACAGGAGCAACGAAAATGAACGGCTTGAGCGATGTGCGGCTGACGTTACACAGTCAGGAACTGGCGGCAGGGCAGAAGGACAGCGCGCGCAATCTGCTGCGTAACGCACCGTCCGGCCTCAGTCGCTGGGGTCTGTTCTGGCATCGTCTGCACACGCGCAAGGCGTTGTTGGGACTGACGCCGGAGCAGCTCAAGGATGTCGGGCTGACGCTGGAGCAGGCAAGGGAGGAGGGGTTGAAGCCGTTTTGGCGGATATGAATACCACAGAGCGTTCCCACGCTCTGCGTGGGAACGCCGCCCCGCACGCTCTGCGTCCGCTGTGACGCAGAGCGTCACTGGATGCATTCCCACGCGGAGCGTGGGAACGATCCTGATTCGTCAGACCAACTCTTTCAGCCGATGCCACAACATCCCCAACGCCAACAACGGCGAGCGCAAATGCTTGCCGCCCGGGAAGGTGATGTGCGGCACCTTGGCGAACAGATCAAAGCCGCCGCTGTGCTGCCCGCTGATTGCTTCGGCAAGCAGCTTGCCGGCCAGGTGTGTGGCATTCACGCCATGTCCGGAATACGCCTGGGCGTAATACACGTTCGGCTGCTCGGCGAGCCGGCCAATCTGCGGCAGGCGGTTGGCACCGATGCCGATCATTCCGCCCCACTGATAATCGATTTTCACCCCGGCCAGTTGCGGGAACACTTCAAGCATCTTCGGCTGCATATAGGCGCCGATGTCTTTCGGATCGCGTCCCGAGTAATGACACGCGCCGCCGAACAGCAAACGTCGATCCGCCGAGAGCCGGTAGTAATCCAGCGCCACCCGCTGGTCGCAGACCGCCATGTTCTGCGGCAGCAGGTTGTGCGCCTGCTCTGCGCTCAGCGGTTCGGTGGCGATGATGTAACTGCCGGCAGGCAGGACCTTGCCGCTCAGTTGCGGGTTGAGGTCATTGAGATAGGCATTGCAGCCCAGCACCAGGGTCTTCGCCCGCACCGAGCCTTGCGCGGTGTGCACCTTTACTTCGGGGCCGTAATCGATGCGCGTCACTGCCGAACGCTCGAACAGCTGCACGCCCAGTTGCTGCGCCGCTGCCGCTTCGCCCAGTGCCAGATTCAGCGGATGCAGATGTCCGGAGCCCATGTCGATCAAGCCGCCGACATAGCGCTTGGAACCGACCACGGTGTGCATTTCGTTCGCTTGCAGCAAGCGGGTTTCGTAGCGGTAACCGAGGCCGCGCAACTCTTCGGCATCTTCGGCAAAACCGTCGAGATCGGAAGGCTTGTTGGCGAGGTCGCAGTAGCCCCAGGTCAGGTCGCAGGCAATGCCGAAACGCTCGACGCGCCGGCGGACAATCTCCACCGCTTCCAGGCCCATGAGTTTCATCTCGCGCACGCCTTCGGCACCGATGACATTGGCGAACTGATCAAGGCCGTGACCGACACCGCGGATCAACTGCCCGCCGTTGCGACCGCTGGCGCCCCAGCCGATCCGGTGCGCTTCCAGCAAAACCACGCTGAAACCGCGTTCGGCGAGTTCCAGCGCGGCATTCAGCCCGGAAAAGCCACCGCCGACCACGCAGACATCCGCCACTACCTCGCCTTGCAGCACGGGATGGTCAGGCTGCGACAGGCTGCTGGCGGCGTAATAAGAGGCAACGTGGGGTTGGCTCGCGGTGGTCTGGGCGCGGGCGGTCATGGGCATCATCCAACGGCTGAGTGTCGAGAAAATTTGACGGAGCATAAGCCGCACGCCCGAACGTGGGCAACATCGGTCGGCCTGCGGTGTCTGGATCCGGGCTTTTGCGGCACAATCGTTATCCCGCCACTTTGGTCACCGTTTCGATGAGCTGCAACAGCCAGAAAATCCGCAACCTGCGTCAGCAGATCCCCACGTTCGACTGCGTGCCGGGCTGCCACGACTGCTGCGGGCCGGTGACCACGTCGCCCGAGGAAATGGCCCGGCTGCCGCGCAAGACCCGCGCCGAGCAGGATGCCGCGCTGGAAGAACTCAATTGTGTGCACCTGGGGCCGAATGGCTGCACGGTGTATGAAGAGCGACCGCTGATCTGTCGATTGTTTGGTACCACCAAGACGCTGCCATGCCCGAACGAGCGGCGGCCGGTGGAGCTGATTCATCCGCGGGTGGAAAAGCATATATTCGAGTACATGGCGGCGAATCGGCAGGTGTTGGTGTAAGCGATCGTTCCCACGCTCTGCGTGGGAATGCCTCTTCGGACGCTCCGCGTTCGGCCTTTGGGACGCAGAGCGTCCCGGGCTGCATTCCCACGCAGAGCGTGGGAACGATCATTGCGGTGATCAGTCCGGAATTGGCAGGCACAGGCTCTCTTTCACCTCTTCCATGACGATATAGCTCTTCGATTCACGCACATGCGGCAGCTTCAAGAGAATGTCGCCGAGCAGTTTGCGATACGAGGCCATCTCGGAAATCCGCGCCTTCACCAGATAGTCGAAATCCCCTGACACCAAATGGCACTCCAGCACATGCGGCAGCGTCAGCACCGCGCGTCTGAATTCTTCGAATGTGTCGCCGGATTTGTAGTCGAGGCTGATCTCGACGAACACCAGCAGGCTACCCTTCAAATGCTGCGGATTGAGCCGGGCGTTGTAGCCCATGATGATCCCCTCGCGCTCCAGACGCCGCACACGCTCGGTGCACGGCGTGGTCGAGAGGCCGACCTTTTCGCCCAGTTCGGTGAAGGAAATCCGCCCGTCCGCTTGCAGGATGCGCAAGATGTTGCGGTCGATCTTGTCCAGCTCACGTTTGGTCTGAGTGTTGGTACGCATAGGGGATGCGCCTCCGTGAAAAGGGTTTTTGCCGAGAATTGTCGCCAAATATAGGCGCTTATATAGTGAAAAGCACTGGCATTTCTTTTTTACACTGCGCCCATCATTGCTCTAACAAACAGTTCGGCGAAAAGCCGCGATGAGGGATTGAAAATGCGCGTCATGGTCTTGGGTAGCGGCGTCATCGGTACCGCCAGTGCTTACTATCTGGCCCGTGCCGGGTTTGAAGTGGTGGTGGTCGACCGGCAGCCTGCTGCGGCCATGGAGACCAGTTTCGCCAACGCCGGCCAGGTCTCGCCGGGTTACGCCTCGCCGTGGGCCGCGCCGGGCGTGCCGCTCAAGGCCATCAAGTGGCTGCTGCAGCGCCACGCGCCGCTGGCGATCAAGGCCACCGCCGATATCGACCAATACCTGTGGATGGCGCAAATGCTGCGCAACTGCACCGCCAGCCGTTACGCGGTGAACAAGGAGCGCATGGTGCGTCTGTCCGAGTACAGCCGTGACTGCCTCGATGAATTGCGCGCCGAAACCGGTATCGCCTACGAAGGCCGCAGCCTCGGCACCACGCAGTTGTTCCGTACTCAGGCGCAACTGGATAACGCCGCCAAAGACATCGCCGTACTGAAGGAATCCGGCGTGCCGTTTGAAGTCCTCGACCGCGCCGGCATCGCCCGCGTCGAACCGGCGCTGGCAGGCGTGACTGACATTCTCGCTGGCGCGCTGCGTCTGCCCAATGACCAGACCGGCGACTGCCAGATGTTCACCACCCGTCTCGCTGAAATGGCGCGCAAGCTCGGCGTGGAATTCCGTTTCGGCCAGGAGATCCAGAAACTCGACTACGCCGGTGATCGAATCAACGGCGTGTGGATTGACGGCAAGCTGGAAACCGCTGACCGCTACGTGCTGGCGCTCGGCAGTTACTCGCCGCAGCTGCTCAAGCCGTTGGGCATCAAGGCCCCGGTGTATCCGCTCAAGGGCTACTCGCTGACCGTGCCGATCACCAACCCGGACATGGCGCCGACGTCGACCATTCTCGACGAGACCTACAAGGTCGCGATCACCCGTTTCGACAACCGCATCCGCGTCGGCGGCATGGCCGAGATCGCCGGTTTTGATCTGTCGCTGAACCCACGTCGGCGCGAAACCCTGGAGATGATCGTCAACGACCTTTATCCTCAGGGCGGCAATCTGGCCGAAGCGAGTTTCTGGACCGGCCTGCGCCCGACCACGCCGGACGGTACGCCGATCGTTGGCGCCACGCCGTTCAAGAATCTGTTCCTCAACACCGGTCACGGTACGCTTGGCTGGACCATGGCCTGCGGTTCCGGCCGTTTGCTCGCCGACCTGATGGCGAAGAAAAAGCCGCAGATCAGCGCTGAAGGCCTCGATATTTCCCGTTACGGCAACCAGACCCAGGAGTCCGCAAAACATGTCAATCCAGCGCCAGCTCACCAATGAGCGCATGAGTCAGATCGTCAGCCACAACGGCACCGTGTATCTGGCCGGGCAGGTCGGCGACGACTTCGACGCCGGAATTGAACAGCAGACCCGCGACGTGCTGGCCAATATCGAACGTCTGCTCGATCTGGCCGGGACGGACAAACAGCATCTGTTGTCGGCAACGATCTATTTGAATGACATCGAAGCGCACTTCGCCGGAATGAACGCGGTGTGGGACCAGTGGCTGCCCAAAGGCGCCGCGCCGGCCCGCGCCACCGTCGAAGCGAAGATGGCCAAGCCGAGCATTCTGGTGGAGATATCCATCGTCGCCGCGCTGCCATAACGTTCCCAAGATCCCTCTCCCGGTGCTGTTGGCGGTTCACGTCGTCAGTCAGCGCCGGTTTTTCTTCCCATGACCGCCCAGAAGTCTGCCGCCATGCGTCCTGCCCGTGCCCTGATCGACCTTCAAGCCCTGCGCCACAACTACCGAATTGCCCGCGAAGTCACCGGCGCCAAGGCGCTCGCGGTGATCAAGGCGGACGCCTATGGCCATGGCGCGGTACGTTGCGCCCAGGCGCTGGAAGCCGAGGCTGACGGGTTTGCCGTGGCCTGCATCGAGGAAGCGCTTGAACTGCGCGCTGCCGGGATTCGCGCGCCGGTATTGCTGCTGGAAGGCTTCTTCGAAGCCGATGAGCTGGCGTTGATCGTCGAGCATGATTTCTGGTGCGTGGTGCATTCGCTGTGGCAGCTCGAAGCGATCGAGCAGGCAGTCCTGAGCAAACCGATCACGGTATGGCTCAAGCTCGATTCCGGCATGCACCGCGTCGGCCTGCATCCGAAAGATTATCCAGCGGCCTATCAGCGTCTGCTGGCCAGCGGCAAAGTGGCAAAAATCGTGTTGATGAGCCACTTCGCCCGCGCCGATGAACTGCATGCGCAAAGCAGTGCCGAGCAGGTCGCGGTGTTCGAAGCGGCGCGTCAGGGGCTGGCGGCGGAAGTCAGCTTGCGCAACTCGCCAGCGGTGCTCGGATGGCCAGAAATCCAAAGCGACTGGGTACGTCCGGGCATCATGCTCTACGGCGCGACCCCGTTCGAAGAAGCCAACGCCGTCGCTGAACGCCTGCAACCGGTGATGACTCTCGAATCGAAAGTCATCAGTGTGCGTGAATTGCCGGCCGGCGAACCGATCGGCTATGGCGCCAGATTCATCACCGACAAGCCGATGCGCATCGGCGTGGTCGCCATGGGTTACGCCGACGGCTACCCGCGCCAGGCGCCGACCGGCACGCCGGTGCTGGTGGCCGGCAAACTCAGCCGCCTGCTGGGGCGTGTGTCGATGGACATGCTCTGCATCGATCTGACCGACGTAGCGGAAGCGGGGCTGGGTTCAACTGTCGAGCTGTGGGGTAAAAACATCCTCGCCAGCGACGTGGCAAAGTGGGCCGATACCATCCCGTATCAGATCTTCTGCAACCTGAAACGGGTGCCAAGGCTCTATTCCGAGGGTTGACGCCGCTGCGGGGGCCAGCTGTTGTAAATACTGAACGCTGTCGCCATGATAACGCTCAATATTCTTACAACATCAGGAGGCTCCCGCCTTGGACGTCGGTGAACGACTGCAATCGATCCGCAAGCTCAAAGGGCTTTCCCAGCGTGAACTCGCCAAACGCGCGGGCGTCACCAACAGCACCATTTCGATGATCGAAAAGAACAGCGTCAGCCCTTCGATCAGTTCGCTGAGAAAGGTGCTCGGCGGCATTCCCATGTCGATGGTCGAGTTCTTTTCCGAAGAGATCCTGCAGGACCAACCGACTCAGATCGTCTACAAGGCCAATGAGCTGATCGACATCTCCGACGGCGCCGTGACCATGAAACTGGTCGGCCGCGCCCACCCGAGCCGCGCCATCGCGTTCCTCAACGAAATCTACCCGCCGGGCGCCGACACCGGCGAAGAAATGCTCACCCACGAGGGCGAGGAAACCGGAATTCTGGTGGAAGGTCGCCTGGAGCTGGTGGTAGGGCTGGAAACTTTTATCCTCGAAGCCGGCGACAGCTACTATTTTGAAAGTACCAAGCCGCATCGCTTCCGTAACCCGTTCGACGTGCCGGCGCGACTAATCAGCGCAGCCACGCCGGCGAATTTTTAAGCAGAAGGCGCCAGGCCATGGCGGCGAAGGTGCCCGAACCGATTTACCGATGGGCAACAAAACCCCTCTAAGCATGGGGTTGTTTCAGTACAGCGGCCTACCCGCTATACTTGCGCCCGCCTGCGAACCGTGGCCGCAGGCGTGAATAGCCACCATTGAGGGTGAACGCGTGAACCTAATTATGAAAATGCTGGCTGCACCAGCAACCGTACTGGCCCTCTGGGCTGTCAGCGCTCAAGCTGCGACAAATGACGACATCGCCAAACGCCTCGAGCCCGTCGGCCAGGTGTGTGTTCAAGGGCAGGAATGCAAGGGTATGGAAGTGGCTGCTACCGCTGGCGGGGGCGGCGGAGCAAAGGCCCCTAAAGACGTGATCGCCAAGCACTGCAACGCTTGTCACGGCACGGGCCTGCTCGGCGCGCCGAAGATCGGCGACAAGGCAGCCTGGAAGGAGCGCGCCGATCATCAGGGTGGTCTGGACGGCATCCTCGCCAAGGCCATCACCGGCATCAACGCCATGCCGCCAAAAGGCACCTGCGCCGATTGCTCCGATGAAGAGCTCAAGGGCGCGATCAAAGAGATGTCCGGTCTGTAATCAGCGCCGGCTTTGAAAAAAACCGTCTTCGGACGGTTTTTTTGCGCCTGCAATCTCACTGCATGTTTTTCGTGATGTAGGCGCCGGCAGAATTGAGCACCGCTTTGTACACGGCGTAAGCATCGGTATCTTCAGGCGCTATTTGCTCGCAGCGCCCTCCTGATATCTGCCTAAGATCACATCCCGGGATCGACATGATGAGGGGAGAGTGAGTAGCGATGATGAACTGCGCGCCGCCGCGCGACAGCTCCATTATCCGGTTGATAAAAACCAATTGCCTCAACGGGGATAACGATGCTTCCGGCTCGTCGAGCACATACAGACCTTGGGCTTTGAATCGATGTTGAAACAACGCCTCCATGGCTTCACCGTGCGACAGGCAATGCATATCCACGCCGCCGTAGTAGCTCTTTATTTCGGGATCAAAGCTCGCCTCTGCATCAAGCTTGCGAATTGCAGTATTCAAGTTGTAGAAGGTTTCTGCCCTGTAGAAAAAAACGTCCTTCTCCCTTCGGTAGCCTTTTGAGAGCGTCAGGCTTTCGTACAGTTTTGAATGAGTATTCTCAGTCGAGAAATTGAAATTCTTCCCACCGCCTTCTGGATTGCAGCCTGACTTGATGGCAATAGCTTCAAGTAATGTGGATTTCCCAGCACCATTTTCGCCGATAAAAACCGTTATCGAGTTGCTGAGCTCAAGCGGGAAGAGGTTTTGTAGCCGGTCACCCACCGTCATGTCTGGCTTCAGGCGTATTTGCTGGATAAACAGATCATTCATATCGATGCCCTCTGAAGATTCTATCGACGGATACCTTCACGCCAATCATCGTTATGCCGAGTCTTATCGAACCAGTGCTGGCCATGGTAAAAATTCCGATATAACCGAGACAGGCAATAAGACGCTCGCCAAATAATTCCGGCGTGGCAGCGGCGCTGAAGAAAATAACCGATACCGTCCCCGCCGATATAGCCATTTCCGGCCAGAAGGATTGTATGGCGCTTGCTTTCAGATACTTGTAGCGTGCTCTTACCGTGTCCTTCAAATATCCATAGCTTCTGATGAGTTGCATTTTACTTTGCTTGCCATCGCTGGAAACGTTGAAGGCGCTGATAAGCGACTCTTTGTACAAATCTTCCTTCGACATTTCTGCTGCATATAACCGCTGGATTACAGGCTTGGCAAATCTTAATTGCACACACGTCAACACAATAATTAAAGCGATGGGCAGGAAGAAATAGATGTTTTCCCGGAGCAGAATATAGGCTGCGGAAACCGTCAAAATGCAAGAGCCCATGAGGTGGATTGTGTCATGAATGACGGAAGCAATTTTTTCCGCGTCTTCTTTTATCAATGTCACCCGAGAACATAATGGAGAGGGGCGTTTATCATGCACAATGAAGTTGATAAGTAGAAAGCGGGATCTTGCTTCTATGAGCGTTGCCAAGGAATTGCCCAGAGCTTGGCTTGATAGCTTGGTTAGAAAAACAGCGATAAGAGTGAAATAAAATTCAGCGTTAATGGAGCCAGTAGTAAGAGCCGACAGGCTCTTTGCGATGACTGATGGTATTAACAATTGACATATACTTGCTACGGTAAGGCAAATAACCGAAAGCAGAAAAACGGTCAGGTTATTTCGCAAGCATATAAACATAGTTCAATGCCCCTCGTGCTGCAGTTCGTAGCTACGAATTCGACTACGTCTATAAGATGCCTCTCTGCTCGAGTAGTAGATAGATATCAGTGACATCGTGGGGCTCAGAACGCGTTCAAGATAGATGGCTGAGGCAAAAATTGAGCCTATATTCGTTTCGCCAACGCTTAGCAGATGGGCCGATACCAATAATAAAACCACTATCGCTACCGGATAACATGTGCCTGACATTGATTCGAATGTTGTGGCTTTGAGACTTGAGCGAAAAGCGAGGCGCTCGATATTTTTTATATCGATCTTGATCCTGTTTGTGTATGGCTTTGCATTAAGCAAAAGCTCACAGATGGCGCCTATTGTTACGGTGTTTTCTTGAACGTACTCAGCAAACAGTGAGTTGCTATTTTTTCGAGTTATAAGGTATGCCGCAATAGCATAAACGAGGCCGGTAAGTGGTGCGAGTGCCAGAAGTGGATGATAGTGGGCAGTCACCAGGAGAGCAGCGATAATGATGCTGCAGTTCAGCGATACATCCAGATAAATTGAGTGATACAAATATATCGAGCCATCAACGTCGCCATCGATGAGTTCGATCCGCTCGCCTGGTTTTTGCGTATGCTCGAAGCTTCTGTCTAGTAGGTGATTCAGGATTGCCTTCTTCAGAATAAATCTTGTTTTGGACGCGGTTTTTTGTAGATAGATGTTGGCTGCCAGCTTTAATGGGGGCGTGGCGATGAGGGAGAACGAAGCGCCCGCGAGCGCGTATAAATATAAACTGTCACTTGCCAAGTATAGATTGATTGAGTTGCCTATTAAATAGGGTGATGCGCTTGTAAGAATCGCAATGCCTACACCAAAGCAGCAGAGTTTTAGATTATCCTTCATGATTCTAGAAACCCCATTTGGTGGGGGAGGAATGGAAATTCATAGTCATGCTCGATTAGCCCAATTGAGCCGATTAGCGATCCCACTCTTCCAATCCACAAACCCAAAGGATCTGCAGTCTTTGTTCTAAGGTTTCGACTGCTTTGCTCACTGAGGTTGATGATGTTTGACCATAGAAATATCTTAGGGTTACTTAGCGAATCTGGTGAAAGCTTTTTAATTATATTAAGAATTCCAAAAGCGCCATGACATAAAGAGTCGTTAATAGGGCGCTTTCTTTTTTCTAGATCGTAGTAAGAAAATGCAGTCTTAGACGGATGTTTCTCCAAGAACTCTGTTGCCAGTCTCACTCCCTTTCTAGCAAAATAATCTATTGCCAAGAAGTTTCCTGGTAAGCCATGGCTCCATGAAAACTCGCCCGCACTTGATGCTGAACGTTTTCTATAGTCATGCCAGTTTTCAATCGTTCCATCATATTGGTCGAGCTCCCAAGATAGAAATCCTAAGAATAAATTCTTGATTGAGTCGTCTTTTGCGATCAGATCGTTGAAATAAAATAACGAATATGCGCACCCCATAATGCCATGGGACAATCCGCTCAATAGAGCATCGCTTCTAGTAGTGACTGCATTATCAAATGTCGCTAGTTTGCGGCCGGCTATAGGCGTGAGTTCTGTTTTTAACTTATCGTATAAGGATTTCGCTAAATCAGAAAAGCATTTGTCTTTCGTGAGGCTGAAGAGATGAGTCAGTACGTTTAAAGTTCCGAACATACCTGATAGAAAGTCCGAGCCCCAAAAGTATTTTTGCCACCAAGGCTCAATGAGTGCCTCTTCAACATATCTCTTGTAGAGTTGTAGTAGTTCGTGTTCCCTTTCATCATCAAAATAGTCTAGGCTTATCAATAGCGGTATAATTGCGGAGGATAAGCCGAAGTGAAAACCACCTAAATGCGTACCTTTATTCGAAAGTTTTTGGATCACTCTGCTGTAACAAATATTTAGCAGTTGGCTTACCAGCTTTTTATCTATAGCGCTGCTGCGGCTAGTAGCGACCACGCACCCGTAGAGAATGCCGGACAGGCCGTAGTAGAAATCGTCCCCTAACTCTGAGAACTCCATGTAACCGCCAGGTGATGAATGAAATCCCAACCAAAGTCCATTGCTGGAAATTTCACTGCCTAACATCTCATTGATCAACTTCGCATTGACCTCTGATGATGACCTGAGTTTGTTAATGATCTCATCTACGTTTGAATACCGAGGGTCGTTCAGGTCGTCGTATTGTCTGAATGTGTGGTCCGTCAGCTTATCACCATGTTCATACATATTTTTCATTGCTAATAAAGTATTCGCAGTCAGTTTTTCTTCAAATGCGATTCTGTTCTTGCTCATGGTTTGAACGTATTGGAGGCTGTTATCGATTCCGTTTATATAGTCATTGCTATCTAGGTGGCCATTGCCATCGTATCTTGGTTCAAAGAATTCAAGGGCCCCAGTTTGTCCTTGAGCAAAAGGTACGTCTAAATCCAAGCAAGCGGCGATCTCTGCCTTGAGAAAGCCTATGGCAGGGGCGGTGTCGTTATTGAGAATGTTCTCTAGGAAGGCTCTACGTTTTTTAGTGCATCGCATTAAAGTCGCATGCAAGGAGCATTGGATAGCGTAGTGATATGTGGCGGTCGGCCTCGGAATATACCTATTTCTTCTTCCTCGGAGAGAACCAATAATTTCGATGATTGAAGCCTGATTACTATTCACAATGGAGAACAATTTGTTCAGGCCTTCAATGATTTCTTTTTCGTAGTGCCACGGCTGCGCCGCTTTTCCATCGATATACAAAACGTTTTGGTTTGGAAATATTTTCACTCCGTCCATGCCAAACTGGCTCTGTCCACTCTCGTCTTCCAGATGTTGATACAGATTTAAGCTGACATATTGCTCCGATAGTCCACCTAACGCACTCAGGTCTACACCTATGCCGTCGGTGCCTTTCCACGTCCAGTTTGGAAGTATGCTTGTTTGGGTGACATTCCAGCGTACTTCTTTTGGAATGGTTTCAATATTAAGGGTGCTATAGAAAATGGTTTCGAGATCAATTGGGATAGGGCTTGCGCCATGTGCAATCAAATTGTCAGAGGTAATATCGGCGGCCATAAAAGTGGTGCAGTAGCCTAATAGAAATCCAGCTCTTTTAAAGTAAGAAGAAACTTCGGCTTCGTTTTCTGCCTGAGTTTGAGGTGTGTGCTCTGACCAGCCGTGTTCTTTTTTTACAAGATACCTTGGTAATTTCCAGTTTTCGTAATCATCTCCGGCAGCATTGCTCAAATGCAGTAGTAAATCAGATGCTTCGGCTTCAAGTTCCAAATTTCTCGGTTTGTAAATTATCTTAATGGAACCAAAAGAAAGTATACAAACGGTCCTAGATCCAATGTGAGTTTCGCTGGATGAAACATCAACGGAGGAAAGTGTGGATCCGGTCGGTATATCGAATTTTTTGTTTATATCTTGTCTGTCTTCGATGAGAGCGAGGACTAACTGTATCGTGAATTCGATAAAATTATTTGAAAGTTTGGTCAGGACTCGATCCATTTCAGGGTAGGCGCTAATAATGTCGAGGAGGTAGTTCCTATTTTCACCAACCAATTTGAAATATGCAGAAGTCTCCATTTTGCTGCTGATGGTCTTTTCAAACACTATTTTTTCCGTTATCAAGACATTATTTGCCGCGTTAGTAAGTCGTGCTGCAAGGTTGGTTACAAAGCCATTGATGACCGTTGATTTCAATGCTTCGTTGTTTTTACATGATTTCGGAAATTGTTTTTCGATATGGAAGATGTAATAAGACAGGTATGGCCAGACTGGACAGTCAGTAGCGTAGCCGCGTTTCATGGGCGTTGTTCCGCTTAAAAAATCTTTAGGATTTTTCATTGTCTTATCCTTAAATAGTGAGGGCGGCCACTCGGTTCGAGTGCCACCCAATTTTATTTACATATAGGTCGCGTAGCAGCATCCTTGCCAACACTGTGAACAGCAGCTAGTGCATGGTCGTGAACCGCTGCTTGCTGCGCTCAAGTTACTGAATGCTTGAATCGCCAAAGTTGAGATTGGTGTCGTTGAGTTTAGAACGCGTGCTCGGGCACGACGGATTGCTAAGAAGTCGATTTCCATAATTGAGCCTTGACGTGAATTAGTGTTTGCCTTGATGGCATAAGTTTCTGGAGTGTTACGTTATGAATCCTAGCGAGGATTGAAATAACTTCAATTCAGACGCTTCCTGTAGTCATGCATGATTAAATTCGGTTCGATGTAGGAAAAATACCTAGAAGTTTGTGAGGTGATTCATTGGGCGCGGACAATTCATTGTTATTGCTATATATTTTTTGTAGGTATTTGCAACCTAACTTGAGGTTCGACCCATCAAGAAATTTCGCGGTTTTTCTTTTTAATCACCTTCCCTCTGAAGTAATTCCCCGGCAATCTCGGTCTACCCCTATCAACGGAACGGGCGGGAGGCTTCAGATGGTGCAGTTGTGTTCGATCGAACAGGCGGTGGACGACGTATTGGCGCGTTTGCCTGCGCACATCCACATGGGCCTGCCGCTGGGGTTGGGCAAGCCGAATCACTTCGTCAACGCGCTGTACCGGCGCATCAAGGACCTGCCCGAGCGGCAGCTGACGATCTATACCGCGCTGTGCCTTGGTCGGCCGAATCTGGGCGATGGCTTGCAGAAGCGCTTTATCGAGCCCTTTGTAGAGCGGGTGTTTGGTGATTATCCGGAGTTCGATTTCCTCGCCGATCTGCAGCGCGACAGCCTGCCCGCCAACATTCGTATCCAGCAGTTTTTCATGCAGCCTGGCAGTCTGCTCAACAGCGCGCCGGCGCAGCAGGATTACGTCAGCAGCAATTACAGCCATGCCGCTCGCGACATCAACGCAGCGGGTCTCAATCTGGTGGCGCAATTGCTCGCCAGCAGCAGCGAACACCCTGATCGCTTAAGCCTGAGCTGCAACCCGGACATCACCCTCGACCTGTTGCCGATGATCGCCAAGCGTCGCGAAGCGGGGGAGACCATTGTGCTGGTCGGCCAGGTGCATACGGATCTGCCGTACATGCCCGGCGATGCGGAAGTCGATATCAACACGTTTGATCTTCTGATCGACGAGAAGGACAGCAGCACGCTGTTTTCAACGCCGAACATGCCCGTGGGCTTTCAGGATCATTTCATTGGCTTGCACGCCAGTACGCTGGTGCGCGATGGCGGCACATTGCAAATTGGTATCGGCTCGATGGGGGATGCGTTGACCGCTGCGTTGCTTGCCCGTCAGGCCGATAACGCCGGTTATCAGGCGTTGCTCGGTGACATCAACCTCAGTCAATGGGCGCAATTGATCCAGCGCGAGGGCGGCACCACGCCATTTGCCAAAGGCCTTTACGGTTGCAGCGAGATGTTCGTCAACGGGCTGCTGGTTTTGGCGGATGCCGGGATCATCCGGCGCAAGGTCTATCCGGATGTGCCGACCCAGGAGCAGGCCAACGCTGGCACCCTCGATGAAGCGGCACAGCCTGACGGTATCTGCGTCCACGGCGGCTTCTTCCTTGGCCCGCGCAGTTTTTATGAGCGGCTGCGCGAGTTGCCGCAAAGCAAGCTGCTGGAATTCAACATGACCCGCATCAGCTACATCAACGAGCTGTACGGCCAGGAAGAGCTCAAGCGCTTGCAGCGCATCGATGCGCGCTTCATCAACACCGTGTTCACCATGACTCTGCTCGGCGCCGGCGTGGCTGATCAATTGGCGGACGGACGCGTGCTCAGCGGTGTTGGCGGCCAGTACAACTTTGTTGCTCAGGGCCACGCGCTGGAGGGCGCGCGATCGATGTTGATCCTGCGCAGCTGGCGCGAGTCCGGCGGCGAGGTCAGCTCCAATATCGTCTGGGACTACGGCCACTGCACGATCCCGCGGCACCTGCGCGACATCGTCGTCACCGAGTACGGCATCGCTGATCTGCGCGGCAAACCCGACGCGGCGGTGATCGAAGCGTTGCTCAATATCAGCGACTCGCGGTTTCAGCCGGGACTGATCGAACAGGCGCAGACAGTCGGCAAGCTGCCGAAGGACTTCCGTCTCGATCCACGATTTGCCGACAACACACCGCAACGCTTGCAGGCGATTGCCGCACGGCATCCGAACCTGTTTCCGGAGTATCCGCTGGGCTGTGATTTCACCGCCATCGAACGGGATCTGCTGCGGGCGCTGAACTGGCTGAAGAGCAAGTTCAAGCTGACCGAGATTCTCGACTTGGGCAAGGCAGCGCTGGATGCGCCGGAGGCCTCAGTGTTCCCGGAACATCTTGAGCGGATGCAGCTGACGAATCCGGAAGGCTTGAAGGAGGACCTTTTCCAACGCCTGCTGCTCACAGGCCTCAAAGCTACCGCGCAATAACTGACCAGCCGAGAACCCACTGTGGGAGCGAGCCTGCTCGCGAAAGCGGTGTGTCATTCACTTAACAGGATGACTGACACAATGCCGTCGCGAGCATGCTCGCTCCCACAGGGTATAACTCGGTGCCGCTGGTTACTCGATGAAGGTGACGACGCCATCCTTCAGCGATTGCACGCGAGCCAGCGACTCGACGCGGTAGCCCTGCGAGTCCAGTTCGGCGCGGCCGCCCTGGAACGACTTCTCGATGACGATGCCCAGACCGGCAACGGTGGCGCCGGCCTGTTTGATGATCGAGATCAGCGCTTGCGAGGCCTTACCGTTGGCCAGGAAGTCGTCAATGATCAGCACGCGGTCGCTGCTGGTCAGGTGGCGCGGGGAGATGGCCACGGTGCTTTCGGTCTTCTTGGTGAACGAGTAGACGGTCGCCGAAAGCAGGTTCTCAGTCAGGGTCAGTGACTGTTGCTTGCGGGCGAAGATCACCGGCACGCCGAGGTTCAGACCGGTCATGATCGCCGGGGCGATGCCCGAGGCTTCGATGGTAACGATCTTGGTGATCCCGGAATCCTTGAACAGCGCGGCGAATTCGTCACCGATCAGCTTCATCAGGGCCGGGTCGATCTGGTGGTTCAGGAAAGCGTCGACTTTCAGGACCTGATCGGAAAGCACGATGCCTTCTTCGCGGATTTTTTTGTGCAGTGCTTCCACAACAGCTTCCTCTGTTGGCGCGATGGGCGCCGAAGGTAGATTAAAAAGTAGTCGATTCTAGCGCTTTAACATCGCGCGTATGTCGGCCAATGCGCTATTGCCACGCACGGCTTTGACTTCAGTCGGGGTGTCGTCGTTGCCTTCCCAGGCCAGATCGTCCGGCGGCAGCTCATCCAGAAAGCGACTCGGCGCGCAGTCGATGATTTCACCGTACTGCTTGCGCTTGGCTGCGAAGGTGAAGGCCAGGGTCTGACGGGCGCGGGTGATGCCCACATAGGCCAGGCGGCGTTCTTCTTCGATGGTGTCGGCTTCGATGCTGGAACGGTGCGGGAGGATTTCCTCTTCCATGCCCATGATGAACACGTAGGGAAATTCCAGCCCTTTGGAGGCGTGCAGCGTCATCATCTGCACACCTTCGGCACCGTCCTCTTCTTCCTGCTGGCGCTCGAGCATGTCACGCAGCACCAGTTTGCCGATGGCGTCTTCGACGGTCATTTCGCCGTCTTCGTCTTTCTCGAGGGTGTTTTTCAACGCCTCGATCAGGAACCAGACGTTGCCCATGCGGTAGTCCGCCGCCTTGTCGCTGGAGCTGTTGGTACGCAGCCAGTTCTCGTAGTCGATGTCCATGACCATGCTGCGCAGCGCCGAGATCGGATCTTCGCCGGCGCACTGCTCGCGGACCTTGTCCATGAAGCGCTTGAAGCGCGCCAGGCGATCAGTGAAGCGGCTGTCGAGATGTTCGCCGAGGCCAATTTCGTCGGTGGCGGCGTACATCGAGATCTTGCGCTCGGTGGCGTAGTTGCCGAGCTTTTCCAGGGTGGTCGAGCCGATCTCGCGACGCGGCACGTTGATCACGCGCAGGAAGGCGTTGTCGTCATCCGGGTTGACGATCAGGCGGAAGTAGGCCATCAGGTCCTTCACTTCCTGGCGACCGAAGAAGCTGTTGCCGCCGCTCAGGCGATACGGCACCTGATGGTGTTGCAGCTTCAATTCGATCAGCTTGGCCTGGTAGTTACCGCGATAGAGAATCGCAAAATCGCTGTACGGGCGGTCGGTGCGCAAGTGCAGGCTGAGGATTTCCATGGCCACGCGCTCGGCTTCGGCGTCCTCGTTGCGGCAGCGAATCACGCGGATCTCGTCGCCGTGGCCCATCTCGCTCCACAACTGTTTTTCGAATTCGTGCGGGTTATTCGAGATCAGCACGTTGGCGCAGCGCAGGATGCGGCTGGTGGAGCGGTAGTTCTGCTCGAGCATGACCACTTTCAAGGACGGATAGTCGTCCTTGAGCAGCATCAGGTTTTCCGGGCGCGCGCCACGCCAGGCGTAGATCGACTGGTCGTCGTCGCCGACCACGGTGAACTGGTTGCGCTTGCCGATGAGCATCTTCACCAACAGATACTGGCTGGCGTTGGTGTCCTGGTATTCGTCGACGAGCAGGTAACGGACCTTGTTCTGCCATTTTTCGAGAATGTCGGCGTGTTCTTCGAAGAGCTTTACCGGCAGCAGGATCAGGTCATCGAAGTCCACCGCGTTGAACGCCTTGAGCGTGCGCTGATAGTGGGTGTAGACGATGGCGGCGGTCTGCTCCTTCGGGTTGCGCGCGTTTTCCAGGGCCTGGGCGGGCAGGATCAGGTCGTTTTTCCAGGCGCCGATCATGTTCTTGATCTCGTCGACGCCGTCGTCGCCTGCGTATTCCTTCTGCATGATGTCGGTCATCAGGGCTTTGACGTCGGTCTCGTCGAAGATCGAGAAACCGGGTTTGTAGCCCAGCCGCGCATGCTCCTTGCGGATGATGTTCAGGCCCAGGTTGTGGAAGGTGCAGACGGTCAGGCCACGCCCTTCGCCGGCACGCAACAGGGTGCCGACCCGCTCTTTCATCTCGCGCGCGGCCTTGTTGGTAAAGGTCATGGCGACGATGTACTGGGCGCGGATGCCGCAGTTCTGGATCAGGTGCGCGATCTTGCGCGTGATCACGCTGGTCTTGCCGGAGCCAGCACCGGCGAGCACCAATAGAGGGCCGCCGACGTAGTTCACGGCTTCTTGCTGCCGGGGATTGAGTCGGGACATACGAAAATTCGGGAGTCGTTGACGAAATGGGCCGGCATTTTAACAGGCTCAGCGATTTCTGCTGCTCTGTCCGACTTGTGACGCAGCACGCGATTCAGATTTGCCGCTTTTGTTACTTTCACGCAGGATACGCGGGGATTTTGCGGCTAATGTTCTCATTCGTGACACAAAATAACGTTTCGATGCCGTTGTCATCAGACAACGCATTGGTCATTGTTCAGCACAACGGCATAATGCCCCGCCTACATCATTGCAGAGTCTAGGGAGTCAGCTTGTCTACGCCTGTCGAACCCTTGCGTTTGCTGCTACTGGCCGAAGAGCCAGCGTGGACAGCGTTGTTGCGTGAGTGTCTGGCTCCGATGGGGAGCGCGGCGGTGCTGATCAGCGCGCCGAACTGGGATTCGGTCAGCCGCCTGTTCGAGGACAACCGCCACGCGGTACTGCTGACCCTGCCAGCTTTGCAACCGCCGCCCGGGCGCTGCAGCCTGCCGACCGTTCTGCTGCTGGAGCACGAGCCGGCCACCGCGCCGGTCGGTGTCAGCGACTGGCTGGTGTTCGACGCCCTCGACGCCGGCATGCTCCAGCGTTGCCTGCGCCATGTGCGCGAGCGCGGCGTGCTGGAAAAGACTCTTCAGCGCCTCGCCGAACAGGACCCGCTGACCGGTATCGCCAACCGTCAGGGCTTCCAGACTCTGCTCACCGCGCGCCTTGCCGAAGGCGACGGTCGCGGTCTCGCCCTCGGCCATCTCGATCTCGACAACTTCCGCCATGCCAACGATGCCCTTGGTCATCAGGCCGGCGATCGCTTGATCCTGCAAGTTGTCGCGCGGCTGAAAAGTCAGCTGGAGGCCGGCGATCAACTGGCACGGCTGGGCAGCGATGAATTCGCTCTGCTGATCGATACCCGCCGCGCGCCGCAACGCGCCGAGTGGATGGCCGAACGCATCACTGAGGCGTTGGCCGAACCTTATTGGGTCGACGGCGAGAGCCTGCTGATCGGCTCCAGCCTTGGCATCGCCCATGCCCGTGCCAACGGCGGTGCCGATCCACTGATGTGGCACGCCCATATCGCCATGCAGCAGGCCAAGAGCACGCAGGGCTGCACCTTTCATATCTTCAACGAACGCATCAACCGCAACGCGCGCAGCATGGCCGACCTCGAAAGTGAACTGCGCCGGGCGTTGCGCCGCGATGAGCTGGAACTGCATTACCAGCCACGCCTGAATCTTGAGGACGGCCAGATTGTCGGCCTCGAAGCGCTGGTGCGCTGGCGCCACGGTGAGCGCGGTCTGCTGCCACCGAGTGAATTTGTGCCGCTGGCCGAGCAGAGCGGTCTGATCGTGCCGCTGGGCTACTGGGTGATTTCCCGCGCCTTGCGTGATATGCAGGCCTTGCGCGAGCAGGGGCTGCCGGCGCTGCACATGGCGATCAATCTGTCGTTCCGCCAGTTTCAGGACAGCCAGTTGCTGCCGACACTTAGCCGCCTGATCGCCGAGCGCGGCGTCGAGGCGCAGTGGCTGGAATTCGAACTGACCGAAACCGCCGTGATGCGGCGCAGCGATCTGGTCAAACAGACTATGGACGCCCTCGGGCGCCTCGGTGTGCGCTTCTCGCTGGACGATTTCGGCACCGGGTTTTCGTCGTTCGTGCACCTCAACAGCCTGCCGATCACCTTGTTGAAGATCGACAAGAGTTTTGTCGGCGGCATGGAACAGCGCGAAGAGAACCGCAAACTGGTGCACGCGATGATCAACCTTGCGCACAACCTGCACCTGGAAGTAGTTGCCGAAGGGGTCGAGACGCCGGAGCAACTGGAGTTGCTGCGCGGGTTCGGCTGCGATCAGGTGCAGGGTTACCTGATCAGCCGACCGCTGCCGCTGGATGAGTTGGTGGAATATCTGACCTTTGGAGCCAGTCAGCAGGCTTCGGTGGAAGCCATTTAAAAGATCGCAGCCTTCGGCAGCTCCTACCTTGGAATGTGTTCCTTTGTAGGAGCCGCCGAAGGCTGCGATCTTTTGATCTTAATCCGCGCCGATGGCCTCGAACCTCTCTGCAACTGGCTCGCGCCGAATCATCCGCTGCATCTTCCATTCGAACGCCAGCGTCAGGCTCACCGCCGCGCACGCCAGGCCCAACGCCAGACCCCACCAGACGCCCGTCGGCCCCCAATTGAGATGGAACGCCATCCACCACGCCGCTGGTGCGCCGATCAGCCAATAGCAAGCGAGCCCCACGAGAAACGTAGTCTTGGCATCCTTGAGCCCACGAATACAGCCCATGGCAATCGTCTGCGTGCCGTCGAACAGCTCGAACCACGCCGCTACGGCCAGCAGGCTCACCGCCAGACGGATCACTTCGGCAAACGCCGGATCGTTGTGGTCGAGGAACAGGCCGACCAACTGGTTCGGCCACAGCCAGAACACCAGGGCAAAACCGAGCATCACCACGGCGCCGAAGGCGATGCCGACACGCCCGGACATGCGCGCATCGACCAATTGCCCGGCGCCATAGTGTTGGCCGACGCGCATGGTGATGGCGTAAGACATCCCGGCCGGGACCATGAAGGCCACCGACACGATCTGCAGGGCGATTTGATGCGCGCCCATCTGCGTACTGCCCATGGTGCCCATGCACAACGCGGCAAAGGCAAACAGCCCGACTTCCACCGCATAGGTGCCGCCAATCGGCAGGCCCAGACGCCACAGTTCTTTCAGGTATTGCCGGTTCGGCCGCGACAGACCGGCGCGCAACGGATAAGCGTCATACGCCGGATGCCGGCGGATATGCCAGGCCAGCGCCAGTGCCATGCAGTTGGCGACAATCGCCGTGACCAGACCGATACCGGTCAGGCCCAGTTGTGGCAGGCCGAACATGCCGGTGATCAGCGCGTAGTTGAGCAGGAAGTTGGCCACCGTACCGGCGAGGCTGATGACCATCACTGGCGTCGCCCGGCCGATTGCACTGGTAAAACCGCGCAGGGCCATGAAGCTCAGGTAGCCGGGCAGGGCGAAGGGCAGGGCGATGAGAAATTGCCCGGCGGCGTTGACGTTGGTTTCGGTTTGGCCGAACAGCAGCAACACCGGTTTGAGGTTCCACAACAACAGCCCGGCGCCGAGGGCCATCAGCCAGGCCAGCCACAGTCCGGCCTGGGTCAGGCGCGCGGCACCGATGATGTCGCCGGCACCCTGACGGATTGCCACCAGTGTGCCGACCGCTGCAATCACGCCGATGCAGAAAATCGACACGAACGAGTAGCTCGCGGCACCGAGGCCGCCACCGGCCAGCGCCTCGGGACTGAGGCGCGCCATCATCAGGGTGTCGGTCAGTACCATCAGCATGTGCGCCAACTGCGAAGCAATCAGCGGCCCCGCCAGCCGCAGAATGGCCCAGAGTTCGGTACGCACAGGATGCTGCATGGTCATCACCACCCAAATATCAGAGGAAGCAGAAGAGCGTCGATTCTCGGCGCTTGGCAGGCTTTGCACAAAGGGATAAAAAGGATGGGTGGCATGATTAATACTCATCCTGAATCGTCCTGCCGAATTGGCTGTATCCCCGCTATTGGAGCTTTGTGTATGTCCCGACGCCTTCCGCCGTTGTATGCCCTGCGCGCATTCGAAGCGGCAGCGCGACACAGCTCGTTCACCCGCGCGGCGGAAGAACTGTCGATCACCCAGAGCGCGGTCAGTCGGCACATGCGCACTCTTGAAGAACACTTCGCCTGCCGGCTGTTTCACCGCAGCGGGCGCAATCTGCAACTGACCGAATCGGCGCGGCTGCTGTTACCCGGTATCCGCGAAGGCTTCGCCGCCCTTGAGCGCGCCTGCAATACCTTGCGCGCCGAGGACGACATCCTGCGCATGAAAGCGCCATCGACCCTGACCATGCGTTGGCTGCTGGCGCGGTTGAGTCGCTTCCGCCATTTGCAGCCGGGCAATGAGGTGCAACTGACCAGCGCATGGATGGATATCGATTCGGTGGACTTCAACAATGAACCGTTCGATTGCGCGGTGTTGCTCAGTGACGGGCATTTCCCACCGGACTGGGAAGCGAGCCTGCTGTTTCCCGAGGAATTGATTCCGGTCGGCGCGCCGAACCTGCTCAATGACCAACCTTGGGACGTAGCGCGTCTGGCGGCTGCTGAACTGCTGCACCCGACCCCGGATCGCCGCGATTGGCGCAGTTGGCTGGAGCGCATGGGGCTGTCCGATCAGGTCTCGCTCAAGGGCGGACAAGTGTTCGATACGCTGGAGCTGGGCATGATCGCCGCGGCGCGCG
Organism: Pseudomonas sp. Sample_21; assembly: GCF_004307525.1. Lineage (NCBI taxonomy): Bacteria > Pseudomonadati > Pseudomonadota > Gammaproteobacteria > Pseudomonadales > Pseudomonadaceae > Pseudomonas > Pseudomonas sp. Sample_21. Next base: position 107,600 of record NZ_RCNZ01000138.1, read on the forward strand.
GCTACGGCGTTTCGATGGGTGATCTGTTGATGGTCGCCGAAGATGTCGCGCAAGGACGCTTGAGCCTGCCGTGGCCGACCGCCGTCGCCAGTGGCCTGAATTATTACCTGGTGTGGCCGAAACCGCGTCCGGGAGGTGAACGTTTGCGCCGTCTCAGCGATTTTCTCCAAGGCGAAGTCCGCGCCATGCAATTGCCGGCGGTAGAGCGCTTGAGCTGAAACGTTCGAGCCGGCACAATGCCACTACTGCGCCATACCCACGCAATCCGCTCAAGTATTCGGATTTTCCGCCGACTACGAGCATGTGGAACCGTCGTGCCGGTTCTGCGCTACCCCCATTATTAGAATATTTTCCGGGCAATTACCGCGATCAAGGAGGATTCGGTGGCTCGGCCAGGAGCTGTTCATGTCTCAACCTCGTGCTCGGATCGCCTCGCAGCTGGGCCTTGCCCTTGCTGTGATACTGGCGATAGTCATCAGCGGCAGTACGGTGTTCGCCTTGCGTTCGCTGGATTCCGCCAACCTCGCCACCCGTGAAGAGCATCTGGCCAGTGAGGCCCGGCTGCTGGCCGATCAGCTGAGTACCTTCCACGGTACGCTGCGTGAAAGCACCCTGCGCCTGAGCGGGCTGTTCGAAAAGCGCTTCGGCAGTGGTTTGAGTGTGCACCCCGATCAGCCAGTGACCGTGGCCGGCGTGCAGACTCCGGGCCTGCATCTGGGCAACGAGGTGCTGAACAACAACTTCAAGGAAGTTGACGAGTTCAAGCAGATGACCGCTGGTGTGGCCACGGTATTCGTGCGCAGCGGCGAAGACTTCATTCGCGTCAGCACCAACGTCAGCAAGCAGGACGGCACCCGTGCGATTGGCACCGTGCTCGATCATGCCAACCCGGCGTACGCGAAGTTGATGGCGGGGCAGAGTTATGTCGGCCGCTCGTTGCTGTTCGAGCGCTACTACATGTCGCAGTACACCCCGGTGCGCGATGCGGGCGGCAAGATAATCGCCGTGCTGTACGTCGGCTTCGACTACACCGATGCGCAGAACGCGCAGTTCGCCAATCTCAAGCGCTTCCGCATTGGCAAGACCGGCTCGCTGGCGCTGCTCGACGAGCAGAACAAATGGCTGGTGCCGATTGCCGGCGTCGAAAACCTGGATCAAGCCGCCCCGACCATCAACAACCTGGTGAAAACCCCGGGCAAGGGTGAGTTCTGGAGCGACAAGGGTGAGGACTTCTACAGCATCGCCGTGCCGTTCGAAGGTGGCCCGTGGTCGGTGGTGGCGAGCATGCCGAAAGCCGAGATCCGCGCGGTGACCTGGAGTGTCGGTACGCAACTGGCGATCGGCAGCCTGCTGGCGATGTTGCTCGCGGTCGGTTCCGTGGTCTGGCTGCTGCGCAGCAAACTCGCACCGCTGGGCGATCTGGTGCGTCAGGCCGAAGCCTTGGGCGCGGGTGATCTGAGTGTGCGGCTGAACGTATCGAGCCACGATGAAATCGGTCAGCTGTCCCGCGCGTTCAACCAGATGAGCCAGGCGCTGTCGACCATGGTCGAGCACATCCGCCGCGCTTCGGAAGAGGTCAACAGCCGTGCGCAGGCGCTGTCCGGTTTGTCCGGCGGTGCGTATGAAGGCATGGAGCAGCAGTCGGGCGAAATCACCAGCATGGCCGGCGCCGTGGAAGAGTTCAGCGCCACCTCGCTGAACATTGCCGACAACATGGGCGCGACCCAGCGCCTGGCGCAGGAAAACGCGCAGCAGACCCAGATTGGCCGCAACTCGATGGAAGAAGCGTCGTCGTCGCTGGAGCAGATCGCTGGCGCGCTGAACAGCACCGCCAGCGTGATCAACACGCTGGGGCAGCGCTCGCAGGAAATCGGCGGCATTGTCGGCGTGATCACTTCGATCGCCGAGCAGACCAACCTGTTGGCACTTAACGCTGCCATCGAAGCCGCGCGTGCCGGTGAGCAGGGTCGCGGTTTTGCCGTGGTCGCGGACGAAGTGCGCAGCCTCGCCTCGCGTACCCGCCAGGCGACCGACGAAATCTCCAGCATGATCCACAGCATTCAGCAGGAAACCGGCAACGCGATCAGCACCATGGAGCAGGGCAATGTGCTGATGCAGGAAGGCCTGTCGCGCAACGCCAATGTCGCCTCGGCACTGGCGCGGATCGATGAGCAGAGCCGTTCGGCAGGCCAGCAGTTCGCCGCGATCACCACCGCCACTCAGGAACAAAGCAGCACTGCGACGTTGCTGAGCAGCAATTTGCAAAGCATCGCCTTGGCCAACAGCGAGCAGCGTGAGGTGGTGTCGAACCTGGCTGTCACCGCTAAAGAGCTGGAGAAGCTGGCGGCGGATCTGCGTTCCGAGGTTGACCGCTTCCGTTGATGCATCTTTGAAACAGCTATCGCGAGCAGGCTCACTCCCACAGTAGTCGGCGTAATTCACAAATATTGTGAAGGCCCGAAATCCCTGTGGGAGCGAGCCTGCTCGCGAACGCCTATCACCGACAGCTTCTTTGGACTTGCTGAAACGTTTCCGCAGCGCTATAAAAATGGCACAACTCCAATAAAGGCTGCTGCCATGACCCCGCTCAAACTCCTCGTCGCCCTCGGCGCGTTCTCTGCCGCTTCCCACGCCATGGCCTGGGACTATGTCCTGCTCGACGCCAACACTCCGGCAAAAAACTGGACGATCACCAGCGAGCAACTTGGCGTAAAAACCGCCAAACCGTTCTCCGTGACCCTGCGTACCCTGCATGGCGGTCGTCAGGAGGGCGTCAGCATTGTCGATATCGATAACGGCACGATGAAACTCTCGGTAGTGCCGACCCGTGGCATGAACGTGTTGCAGGCTTCGGTGGGCGACGTGCGGATGGGCTGGGATTCGCCGGTCAAGGACGTGGTCAACCCGGCGTTCATCGAACTCAACGGTCGCGGTGGCCTGGGCTGGCTCGAAGGTTTCAATGAACTGGTCACCCGTTGCGGTTACGAGTGGGTTGGCCATCCCGGCATGGACAACGGCGAATTGCTGACCTTGCACGGTCGCGCCGCCAACATCCCGGCCAGCACCGTCACTTTGCACATCGACGAGAAGCCGCCGTATGCCATCACGCTGCGTGGCGAGCTGAAAGAGCAGGCATTCAAGAAAGTCGATTTCTCGGTAGCGACCGAACTTGTCACCGAACCGGGCAGCGCCAGCTTCGCCCTCAACGACACCCTGACCAACAACGGCGACTATGCGAAGGAATATCAGGCGCTGTATCACAGCAACTTCAGCACGCCGTTTCTTGAGCAAGGGGCAAAATTCGCTGCGCCGGTGAAGCAGGTGTCGCCGTTCAACGACAAGGCCAAGGGCGATCTGCCCGACTGGCAGACCTATCGCGGGCCAACCAAGGACTACGACGAAACTGTCTACAACGTCGTGCCGTATGCGGACGCCAAGGGTGACACCCTCACCGTGCTGCACAACAAGGCCGGTAGCCTCGGCGTATCCGTTGGCTTCAATATTCAGCAGTTGCCAGTGTTTTCGCTGTGGAAAAACACCGACACCCAAGGGCAGGGCTACGTCACCGGGCTGGAGCCGGGAACCAGTTTCTCCTACAACCGTCGCTATCAGCGGCCGTTGAATCTGGTGCCGACCATTGCCCCAAAAGAACATAAACAGTTCCAGATCAGCTACAGCCTGCTGGCCGACAAAGGGGCGGTGGACAAGGCCCTCAAGCGCGTGACCGAGATTCAGGCCGGTCGCGACACTGAAGTGCGTCAGGCACCGCTGGTTGATCTGACTGAGCATTAAGGTGTCGCCGGTCGGTATTGCAGTGCCTCGGCCAGATGCTCGCGGGTAATCGCATCGGCCTGTTCAAGATCCGCCAGCGTGCGCGCGACCTTGAGCAGGCGATGCGCCGAGCGCAGCGACAGGATCAGTCGCTCGCAGGCCGCCTCCAGCCATATCTCGTCAGCTGTGGATAACTTGCAGTGACGCTTGAGCCCCGGCAGATCGAGAAACGCATTGGCACAGCCCTGACGTTTCTGCTGACGCTCCCGCGCTTCGGCCACCAACGCCGCAGCGCTGGCGCTGTTTTCGCCTGGCTTGGCTGCCGGATTCAATGCGGTTGCCTCCCGCGCGACGGTCAGGTGCAGATCAATCCGATCCAGCAGCGGCCCTGACAGCTTGTTGCGATAGCGCTGGACCATGTCCGGTGTGCACGAGCATTTGCCGCTGGGTTCGCCAAGATATCCACAGGGACACGGATTCATCGCTGCCACCAGTTGAAACCGTGCGGGGAAACGCACGCGATCCTTGGCCCGAGCGATGACGATATGCCCGGACTCCAACGGCTCGCGCAGCACTTCCAGAACCTTGCGATCAAACTCCGGCAACTCATCGAGAAACAGTACGCCATGGTGGGCGAGGGTGATTTCGCCGGGTTGCGGTTTCGAGCTGCCACCGACCAATGCCGGCCCTGAAGCCGAATGGTGCGGTTGCCTGAACGGCCGCTGCGGCCAGTGAGTCAAGGGAACCCCGCTGGCCACCGATTGAATCGCTGCCACTTCCAGCGCCTCGCATTCGGATAGCGGCGGCAATAATCCTGGCAGACGACTGGCCAGCAGCGTCTTGCCGGTTCCCGGAGGCCCGCTGAACAACAAGTTGTGCGCCCCCGCTGCGGCAATCAGCAGTGCGCGTTTGGCGGCTGTCTGCCCCTGCACCTCGTTGAGGTCGGGATAGGGTTTGGCGGCATGCATCAAGCCATCTGATGTGTACGGCTCGACCGGCGTGTGCCCATTGAAATGCGCCACCGCTTCCAGCAAGTGATCGACTGCGAACACTTTCAGCCCCGAAGCCAGGCACGCCTCTTCCGCATTAGCTCGAGGCACCACCAACGCCCGCCCGGCCTTGCGCGCCGCCAGTGCCGCCGGCAGCACGCCACGCACTGGTCGCACGGCACCGGACAATGCCAATTCACCCAGACATTCCACCTCGTCCAGCGTCAGACACGGCACCTGCACGCTGGCCGACAAAATCCCCAAGGCAATTGCCAGATCGAAGCGCCCGCCATCCTTGGGCAGATCCGCCGGCGCCAGATTCAAGGTGATCCGCCGCGCCGGAAATTGCAGCCCGGAATTGATGATCGCACTGCGCACCCGATCCTTGCTCTCCTTCACCGCCGCCTCGGGCAGGCCGACCATGGTCAGCGACGGCAGACCGTTGGCCAGATGGACTTCGACGGTGACAGCGGGGGCTTCCACGCCAATCTGGGCGCGACTGTGGACAATGGAGAGGGACATGGTCGTTCCTTGAGCTGAATCGGGGAGCCGCTTCCTGCGGGTTTTTGAAGGGTAGTAGGGCGATGCCATTTTAGTGGGGTGAGTGGAGCGCAAAAATTTCGCAGGATGTTGCCGCAAGAAATGCCAGGAACTCGCCAGGGCATGGCAAACGGGAATAGGGGAGAGTTTGTGTAGGAGATAGCAACGGGTTCAGTAAGAACCAGCAAGCATGCGTAGTCCGTTTCTGAAAGTCCTGAGAGAACACCCAAATCGCAAGATCATCCGTTTGCGCTAATGATTTTCACGAATAAACTCAGCGTTAATGCATAACGTTAAGCTTTAAACTATGATCGTTAGCTTCAGATGTCCTGAAACCGAATACCTGTTCCGAAGTGGTAAAACCCGTTTCTGGTCAGCCATATTGAGTGTCGCGGAACGTAAGCTGACGATGCTTGATGCGGCAGCTGCGTTGGCTGATCTCCGATCTCCTCCCGGAAATCGGCTCGAGTCTCTGGGAGGCGATCGGAAGGGGCAATGCAGTATTCGTATCAACGCCCAATGGCGAATTTGCTTCGTCTGGGGCCTGAATGGGCCCGAGGATGTTGAAATCGTCGATTATCACTGAGGTGAATATGACCAAGAATGGTATGCGTCCGGTCCATCCCGGCGAGATCCTCAAAGAGGAGTATCTGGAGCCTTTGAGCCTTACAGCCGCTGCGTTGGCGAGAGCATTGAGCGTGTCTACTCCGACGGTGAACGATATCGTTCTACAGCGCCGGGGCATCAGCGCTGACATGGCTTTAAGACTTTCAATCTGTCTGGACACCACTCCTGAGTTTTGGCTGAACCTCCAATCGACCTACGATCTGCGAAAAGCCGAAATTGAAAGAGGAGCTGCAATCCGTGATCAGGTCGAGCGGCTGGCACATTGCGCTTGATAGTGAATCTAGGCAGTGGAGCTGAAGGCTGCTTGAAGGAAAACGCTTGAAGGTTTTTTTTCGACGCCTTCAAAGCTGAAGAGCGTGCCCAACCTTCACTGTCAGTAGTGGTGCTATTCAGCCGGCGGATTCAGTTTCGCCTCCATCTCCGCCACCTTCGCTTCAAGACTCTCAAGCCGTGCCCGCGTGCGAGCCAACACCACCATCTGACTATCAAACTCTTCCCGGCTGACCAGATCGAGTTTGCTGAAGGCACTTTGCAGCAGCATTTTGAACTGGCTTTCGATTTCGGCTTTCGGCAGCGGGGTATCGCCGCTGAACAGGCGGGAGGCGGTGCCGCTCAGGGCGTCGAGGAAGTCTTTGGGCGCGAGCATGGGGAATGTCCTGGAAACAATGGCCGGCAGTGTATCACGCAGTGTCTATAGTCAATCCCGTTGCACGGATGCACGCTTTTCGCGCAGGGGGACGGACGGTGGCGCACCGTTGTTGTGCGTATCGGCAAAAGCTTTTCTGCCCGAGCGCGTGCAACGGGGGCCAAGCGATTGAAATGCAGGGTTTTTGCCGAGCTGGCAAGGTTTCTGCTTAGTCACCCTCGACCCATGCACTGATGCAGTCGCTGTGACGAATGCAGTGCGGCAGACGAAGCGGGGAGTTTCGTCTGATGCGGTTAGCTGGCGTCAACGATGCGTTACAAAGCCAGGCACTGCGCTTAGACTTGAGACGGGTTTGTTTTCCTGGGGCAAGTCCACCAATTCGGGAGAGAGTTTCATGAAGCTAGTCACTGCCATCATCAAGCCGTTCAAGTTGGACGACGTGCGCGAGTCGCTGTCCGAAATCGGCGTGCAGGGCATTACCGTCACTGAAGTCAAAGGCTTCGGCCGGCAGAAGGGTCACACCGAGCTGTATCGCGGCGCGGAATATGTGGTCGATTTTCTGCCCAAGGTGAAAATCGACGTGGCCATCGACGACAAGGATCTGGATCGGGTTATCGAGGCGATAACCAAAGCGGCCAACACCGGCAAGATCGGTGACGGCAAGATCTTCGTGGTCAATCTGGAACAGGCGATCCGCATCCGTACCGGCGAAACCGATACCGACGCGATCTAAGCGCCGCCACAAACCCAACGCCCCAGGAGAAAACAATATGACTCTGCGTAAATTCGCAGGGCTAGGCGCCCTGTTGTCCATCGTAATGCCCGGCATCGCCATGGCGGCAGACGAAGTGGCAGCGCCAGTCCTCAATTCCGGCGACACCGCCTGGATGCTCACCTCGACAGCGCTCGTGCTGTTCATGACCATCCCCGGTCTGGCGCTGTTCTACGGCGGTATGGTTCGCTCGAAAAACATTCTTTCCGTGCTGATGCAGTGCTTCGCCATTACCGGTCTGATCAGCATCCTGTGGGTCATTTATGGCTACAGCATTGCCTTCGACACCACCGGCATGGAGCAGGGCGTCGTCAACTTCAATTCGTTCTTCGGCGGCATGGGCAAGGCGTTCCTCGCCGGTGTCACGCCTTCGAGCATCACCGGCCCGGCGGCGCTGTTCCCTGAGGCGGTGTTCATCACCTTCCAGATGACCTTCGCGATCATCACCCCGGCGCTGATCGTCGGTGCGTTCGCCGAGCGCATGAAATTCTCCGCGATGCTGATCTTCATGGGTATCTGGTTCACTCTGGTTTATGCACCGATCGCGCACATGGTCTGGTCCGGTAACGGCGGCCTGATGTGGGACTGGGGCGTGCTCGACTTCGCTGGCGGCACCGTGGTGCACATCAACGCCGGTATCGCCGGTCTGGTCGCGTGCCTGGTACTGGGCAAGCGCAAAGGCTTCCCGACCACACCAATGGCTCCGCATAACCTCGGCTACACCCTGATGGGCGCGGCGATGCTGTGGGTCGGCTGGTTCGGCTTCAACGCCGGTTCCGCTGCTGCTGCCAACGGCACTGCCGGTATGGCCATGCTGGTTACCCAGATCGCCACTGCCGCTGCGGCACTGGGCTGGATGTTTGCCGAGTGGGTCACCCACGGCAAGCCAAGCGCACTGGGTATTGCTTCGGGTGTGGTCGCCGGTCTGGTCGCGATCACTCCGGCCGCTGGCACCGTGGGCCCGATGGGTGCACTGGTGATCGGTCTGGCCGCAGGCGTGGTGTGCTTCTTCTGCGCCACCACCCTGAAACGCAAACTCGGCTATGACGACTCCCTGGATGCCTTCGGCGTGCACGGTATCGGCGGTATCCTCGGCGCGATCCTCACCGGTGTGTTTGCCGCACCGGCACTGGGCGGCTTCGGCACCGTGACTGACATTGGCGCGCAGGTCTGGATTCAGATCAAAGGCGTCGGCTTCACGGTGATCTACACCGCGATCGTCACCTTCATCATCCTCAAGGTGCTGGACGCCGTCATGGGTCTGCGCGTAACCGAGGAAGAAGAGTCGGTCGGCCTCGATCTGGCACAACACAACGAACGCGGCTACAACCTGTAAGTACGCGCGATAAAAAAATTGCCCGGTTCGCCGGGCATTTTTTTGTCCGGGATTTGTCATTCAGGGAGCGGCTGAAAGGATTTTTCTTACGGCTTTGGTCGTCTTTACGACGAGGCTTTTTCTGCGGGCAATCGCTTACATCACTGCAGGAATATTAGGGCCTTTGTTTTTTTTCAGAGCACGCTAGAATGCGCCCCGAACGAGCGGAGAACTGTATGTGGCAACAGACTCTGATAACCCTGCGGGCAAGGCCCCGGGGCTTTCATCTGGTGACGGACGAGTTGCTCGCAGGCTTGCCTGAACTCAAGACCTGTCGGGTCGGTCTGTTGCATTTGTGGCTGCAGCACACGTCGGCGTCGTTGACCATCAACGAGAACGCCGATCCGGCAGTTCGTCGCGACTTCGAACGATTTTTCAATCGTCTGATCCCACAAGGAACAGACGGCTACGAGCACAACGACGAAGGCCCGGATGATCTCCCGGCGCACTTCAAGGCCAGCGTGCTGGGTTGCCAGATCAGTCTGCCGGTTGCGGCTGGACGGCTGGCCCTGGGTACCTGGCAAGGGATTTATCTGGGCGAGCACCGTGATCATGGCGGTGCCCGTAAAGTCCTCGCCACCTTGCACGGTGAACAGGCATGAGCCGCTGCCGGGCAGCGGCAGAAGATTTTTCAACGGCGGCTTCGACAGTCGCCAAAGCTGGTCTATAACTAATCTGCTTTTGGCAAGTCATGAGGTAGAACATGAGCGACGATGATCTGGAAAACGACGACCTCGAAGTAGGCGACGAAGACGAGGCCGAGGAAGGCCTGGAAGCGGCAGCGGAAGACGTTGCCGAAGATGATGGCGGTGACGACACGCCGGCCCCGGCTGCCAAAGGCAAAGCCAAGGCTGCGGTATCGGTCGACGAGTTGCCGAGCATCGAAGCCAAGAACAAGGAGCGTGACGCCCTGGCCAAGGCCATGGAAGAATTCCTTGCGCGCGGCGGCAAGGTGCAGGAAGTGGAGGCCAACGTGGTCGCCGATCCGCCCAAGAAGCCGGATAACAAGTACGGCAGCCGCCCTATCTGAGGCGCGTCGCTCGCTTGCTGAAAAAGCCCGCCGTCGCTGCGGGCTTTTTCATGCCTGAAATAAATCCGTTGAAAACAAATGCAGTCCCCTGTGGGAGCGAGCCTGCTCGCGAAGAGGGCATGTCAGCCGACATACATGTTGGATGACACACCGCATTCGCGAGCAGGCTCGCTCCCACAGGGCTGTAGATCAGTTCGAGGAAGCATTCCAGCGGGAGAGGACGGCTGGCAGTTCAGTGAGGCTGCGAATTTCCGCATCCGGCAAGCGCTCCGCTTCCCAGACCTTGCCCGTCGGGTTGAACCACACCGCGCGCAAGCCTGCCTGCTGAGCGCCGGCAATGTCATCGCCAGGATGATCGCCGACATGCACCGCCGCTGCGGGGCTTACACCGCCGCGCTGCAACGCTTCATGAAACAGCCGCGCATCCGGTTTGGCGATGCCGATGTCTTCGGCGCACAAGGCGAACTTGAAGTAATCCGCCAGCCCCAGCCGACGCACGTCGGCATTGCCATTGGTGACCACGCCGAGGGCATAGTGATTGGCGAGCAGCTCCAGCAGCGGCTCGACTTCCGGGAACACTTCGATCTGATGCCGCGCATGCAGGAACACTTCAAAAGCCTTGTCAGCCAGCTCCGACGCTTCGCCGTGGGCATACCCGGCTTCTTCCAGCGCATGGAACAGCACACGTCGGCGCAGCGCGCTGATGCGGTGTTTGAGGCCCGGTTCGCCCGCCAGCACTCGCTCGCGAATCGACCACAAATGCTCCACCGGCACCGCGCCCAGGTTCGACGCATGCTCGCTCAGCCATTCGCGCAACACGGTTTCGGCGCTGGCGATCACCGGCGCGGTGTCCCACAGAGTGTCGTCGAGGTCGAAGGTGATCAACTGAATGCTCATGAATCATCGCCTTTCATGCGTTTGGCCCGGGGATGGGCGCTGTCGTAGACCGCCGCCAGATGCTGGAAGTCGAGGTGGGTATAGATCTGCGTGGTTTTGATATCAGAGTGACCGAGCAATTCCTGCACCGCGCGCAGATCCTGTGAAGACTCGAGCAAATGGCTGGCGAACGAGTGCCGCAGCATGTGCGGATGCAGGTTCTGCCCCAGCTCGCGCTCGCCAGCCAGTTTGACCCGCACCTGAATCGCCCGGGGGCCGAGACGCCGACCTTGCTGGCTGACAAAAACCGCATCGTCCGCCGGGTTGGTCATGGCTCTAAGCGGCAACCAGTGTTCCAAGGCTTCGCGGGCCTTGGTGCCAACCGGCAACAGCCGGGTCTTGCTGCCCTTGCCGAGCACCTGAACCATGCCGTCGGCGAGGTCGAGTTGATCGAGATTGAGCCCGGTCAGCTCGGACAGGCGCAGGCCAGAGGAATAGAACAGCTCGAGAATCGCCTGATCGCGCCGGGCGAGAAAATCGTCCTCGACCGCACCTTCAAGCAGCTGCAATGCGCGGTCGGTATCAAGGGTTTTCGGCAGGCGCCGTTCGCCTTTCGGCGGGGCCAGGCCGGTGGCCGGGTCGTGGTCGCACAGACCTTCGCGGTTCAAGTAGTGATAGAGCCCGCGCACCGCTGAGAGCAGGCGGGCGAGGCTGCGCGAGGACTGGCCTTGCGCATGCAACCGGGCGATCAGGCTGCGCAGACGCTGGATGTCCAGCGCGGCCCAACTGCCGATGTTCTGCTTGATGCACCAGCCGAGGACTTTATCGAGGTCGCGGCGATAAGCCGACAGGGTGTGCGGCGACACCTGTCGCTCACTGCGCAGATGTTCGCAGTAAGCGTCCAGTTGTCGTTCCATGGTCAGCGTACCGAGCGCAGCGAGCTGTTGACCCGTGGCAGCACGCGGCCCATGACCTCGGCGATGTAGCTCAGGAACAGGGTGCCGACCGAACTCTTGTAATGCTGCGGGTCACGGCTGGCGATGGCCAGGATGCCGTGAATGCCCTGATGGCTGACGGCAACCACGGCGGTCGAGCCGATCTGCTGGCGCTGTTCTTCGCCGAAGAGGAAGTCCAGCTCATGTTCACGCAGGCTGCCGCTGACGCTTTTGCCTTCGGTGAGCAGGCCGCCAATCGCGGTTTGCGCATCGGCGTGGGTTACCCAGCGGCCGACCGGGGCCGGGTTGTCGCCGAGCAGGATCAGGCTGACGAAGGGCACCTGGAAATCCTGACGCAGGCTGTCTTCAACGCTGATGACCACGTCTTCCAGGGTCGATGCATCCATCAGCGCTAGGATCAGGCGGCGGGTTTTTTCAAACAGGCGATCGTTGTCGCGGGCCACGTCCATCAGATGCGAAAGGCGATGGCGCATCTCGATATTGCGGTCGCGCAGGATGGTCATCTGCCGCTCGACCAGCGACACGGTGTCGCCACGTCGGTGCGGAATGCGCAGCGACGGCAGCAGCTCTTCGTGCTCGACGAAGAAGTCCGGATGAGCCTCCAGGTAGGCGGCAACCGCGGCCGCCTCAAGGCTCTCTGACGCTGATTCGTCGACTGGTCGGGCGGGTACCTGTGGCTTGTCGGTCATGATTTCTGCTCGCTCAAAGACGCACTTGTCCTTCGTATACACGCACTGCCGGACCGGTCATCAACACCGGTTCGCCCGGGCCGGCCCACTCGATGGACAGACGCCCGCCGGGCAGGTCGATCAACAGCGGCGAATCCATCCACCCCTGACTGATGGCTGCCACCGCCGCCGCACAGGCGCCGGTGCCGCAGGCCTGGGTTTCCCCGGCGCCGCGTTCCCAAACACGCAGTTGCGCGCGATGGCGGTCGATGACCTGAAGGAAGCCGACATTGACCCGCGCCGGAAAGCGCGGATGGTGCTCGATCTTCGGCCCCAGTTCATGCACCGGTGCGCTGTTGATGTCGTCCACGCGAATGACCGCATGGGGATTGCCCATCGACACGGCGGCCAGTTCGACCGTGGTGCCATCGACGTCCAGCGAATAGCTGCTGGCCTGCGCTGGCGCCTGGAATGGAATGTCCGCCGGCACCAGCCGCGGCGCGCCCATGTTCACGCCGATCTGGCCGTCGTTACGCACGTCCAGTTCGATGATGCCGCCCTTGGTCTCGACGCGGATCTGCCGTTTGGCGGTCAGACGCTTGTCGAGCACGAAGCGGGCGAAGCAGCGCGCACCGTTGCCGCACTGCTCCACTTCCGAACCGTCGGAGTTGAAGATCCGGTAGCGGAAATCCACATCCGGGTTGCTCGGCGCTTCGACGATCAGCAACTGGTCGAAACCGATCCCGGTGTGGCGGTCGCCCCATTGCTTGGCGTGTTTGGGCTGAATGTGCGCGTGCTGGCTGACCAGGTCGAGGACCATGAAGTCGTTGCCCAGGCCGTGCATTTTGGTAAAACGCAGCAGCATGGGTTACTCCGGCAGCAGGCTTTCGCCGGCAAACAGCTCGGCCACGGTTTCGCGGCGACGCACTTCAAAAACCTGATCACCATCAACCAACACCTCAGCGGCACGGCCACGGGTGTTGTAGTTGGAGCTCATGACGAAACCGTAGGCACCGGCCGAATGCACTGCCAGCAAGTCGCCCTCTTCCAGCGCCAGCTCGCGGTCCTTGGCGAGGAAGTCGCCGGTTTCGCAGATCGGGCCGACGATGTCGTACTTGCGTGCAGCGCTGTCGCGCGGTTTCACCGCGGTGACGTCCATCCACGCCTGATACAGCGCCGGACGGATCAGGTCGTTCATCGCCGCGTCGACGATGGCGAAATCCTTGTGCTCGGTGTGCTTGAGGTACTCGACCTGGGTCAGCAGCACGCCGCCATTGGCAACGATGAAGCGACCCGGTTCGAACACCAGCGCCAGATCACGCCCGTCGAGACGCTCGCGCACGGCTTTGATGTAGTCGGCAGCCAGCGGCGGCTCCTCATCGCGATAACGCACGCCCAGGCCACCACCAAGATCGATGTGGCGCAGGTGAATGCCGCAATCGCCCAAGCGGTCGACCAGATCGAGCAAGCGATCCAGTGCATCGATGAACGGCGGCAGGGTGGTCAGTTGCGAACCGATGTGGCAGTCGACACCGACCACTTCCAGGTTCGGCAGATGCGCGGCGCGCACGTACACGTCTTCGGCATCGGCAATGGCGATGCCGAACTTGTTCTCTTTCAGACCGGTGGAAATGTACGGATGGGTGCCGGCATCGACGTCCGGGTTCACGCGCAGCGAAACCGGGGCGCGAACACCCAGCTCGGCGGCGACCACTTGCAGGCGCTCGAGCTCGTCGGTGGATTCGACGTTGAAGCAGTGCACGCCGACTTCGAGGGCGCGGCGCATGTCGTCACGGGTCTTGCCGACGCCGGAGAAAACGATCTTGTCGGCGCTGCCACCAGCGGCCAGTACACGTTCCAGCTCGCCACGGGAAACGATGTCGAAACCGGCGCCGAGACGGGCCAGGACATTCAGTACACCGAGGTTGGAGTTGGCTTTGACTGCGAAGCAGACCAGATGCGGCATGCCGGCCAGCGCATCGGCGTAGGCCAGATACTGCGCTTCGATGTGGGCGCGCGAGTAGACATAGGTGGGCGTGCCGAAGCGGTCGGCGATGGCGGACAGCGGCACACCTTCCGCGAACAGCTCCCCGCCACGGTAGTTAAAAGCGTCCATGGCGATCCCTTAGTAAACGTCGTGCTTGTGAGCCTTGGATGGCTGCTTCTGCGAAGACTGGGCTTGTTCGGCCGGGTCCTGGTCGTCATCGGGCAGGTACAACGGGCCTTTTTGACCACAGGCCGAAACCAGGCAGGCAACCGCGACGAGCGCAGCAAGGGAAGAGATCAGGCGCTTCATGGCGAAATCCTTGAAAATGCGTTAATTGCGCCGGAGTATACCGGCCACCCGGCAGCTTGCCTATGCGAGGGGGTTCCCGTCCGGCGGGGCTTGCTGGATACCGGATGGATACCTGCAATACCTGTGGGAGCGAGCTTGCTCGCGAAGAGGTCGTCACATTCGATATGTTTGTTGCCTGACACACCGCTTTCGCGAGCAAGCTCGCTTCCACAGAGTGCGATGTTGGATGGAAACTGGTGCTTGGTCGTTAATCTTTGCAATCGGCCGGCAGCGTCCGTATCTTTCGGCGCTTGAGCCTGATCAGACATTTTTGAGGTTGCCGCAATGAGTTTGTCCGAAGCCCGTTTCCACGATCTGGTCGATGAAACCCAGGAAAAACTGGAAGACATATTTGACGAAAGCGATCTGGACATCGATCTGGAAAGCTCGGCAGGTGTCTTGACCGTCAAGTTCGAAAACGGCTCGCAGCTGATCTTCAGCCGCCAGGAGCCATTGCGTCAGCTGTGGCTGGCGGCCGTGTCCGGTGGTTTCCACTTCGACTATGACGAAGAAAGCGAGCGCTGGATGTGCGACAAGAGCGAAGAGCAATTGGGCGAAATGCTTCAGCGCCTCGTCAAGCAGCAGGCTGGCGCCGAATTCGATTTCGAAGGTCTGTGATTCGTGACGGATGCCGCCCCTGTTCGCCCGCCGAAACCGCTCTACAGCAACGTCAGCCCGGCGGTGCCTTCGCCGTGCACGGGAGTATGTCGATTGGACGAACAGAAAGTCTGCCTCGGCTGCGCGCGCCACGTTGAAGACATTCGCGAATGGCGCTCGGCCGATGATCAACGGCGCCGGGTAATTTGCCAGCAGGCTGCCGCACGAAAATCCCAAGCCTGTTGATATTGTGGCGAGGGGATTTATCCCCGTTGGGTCGCGTAGCGGCCCCAGAATCTATACGGCTGCTGCGCAGCCGAACGGGGATAAATCCCCTCGCCACAAGGGTTTCACCCAGGCAAAAGGTGGGTGACTTGTATATTTTTTGAGCTGTGATAGTGTCCGCGAACGCCTCAAACCACCGAGGCACGGTGAAAACCCCGTCTTTTTTGGCGGGGTTTTGCTTTTTTTGTGCAGAAGAAAGGAGTCTGCCTGGATCATGACCGCACCTTCCATCACCCTTACCCGTCTGGACGTGCAACGTCTGCAGCGCCTGATCGACAACCTGATCGATAAAGACCAGGCAGCGCCGGGCGTGATTGCGCTGCAAACCGAGCTGGACCGCGCCGATACCGTGGTCGGCCACGATGAAGTGCCCGCCGATGTCGTGACCATGAATTCCCGCGTGCATTGCCGCGAAGAAGGCAGTGGCAAGGATTACCACCTGACGCTGGTCTATCCCAAGGACGCCAACGCCGACAACGGCAAGATTTCGATTCTCGCGCCGGTCGGCAGTGCGCTGCTGGGTCTTAAGGTCGGTCAGCACATCGATTGGCCGGCGCCGGGCGGCAAGTCGCTGAAACTGACCTTGCTGGAAGTGGAATCGCAACCGGTCAACGGCGGCGCCTTTCCCGAATAAATTCCCGCTTCAAACCTGTTCGAGCGCTTCATTCAACGAGCGCTCCAGGTCCGCCTTGTAGCGCAGATACAGATTGCTTGAACTGTGCCCGTCACCGAGCAACCCCGAGAGGTCGAGGTCGGTGATGTAGCAGCGATAGCGTTCGGTCTCGCGGCGCTGCTCGACGATCTCCCGGGCGACCACGCTGAACAACTGGTCGCCATGCTCCAGCTCGCTGAATTCGCGCTGATTGCAATACAGGGTGACCTGCACTTCGCCGGGCGCGGCTTTACCGATGATCGCCTGTACGTCATAGAACGGTTTGTTCACCGGGGTCTGCGGTGCCGGCCGGGTTTCGACCCTGCGCGAGCGCCCCGGGCCTGACGGCAACAGCTGGTAATACAAAGTCTCGGGGCTGCCCGCAGGGCCACCGTCCATCGGCAATTGCGCTTCACGGCGGTACTGGATCGATTGCAGAAAACGCTGCAGCGGCACCAGCAGACTCTGCTCGTCGTGGTACGGCAGTTGCTGCTGCCACAGCGCATTGAATTCATCCAGCACGTACAGCTCGGCCTGCTGTTCGCTGATGCGGTAGAACACCTGAATGCACTCCGGCTGACCCATCGGCAGGATCAGCGCCAGGTCATGGTCCTCCAGCGCCATCGGGTCGAGGTGCAGCGGGCTGTAGCGCGGTTGTTCTTCGCCCAGATAATCGAGCAGTGCCGGCAGAGTGGCGAGGGCGACATGGTTGACCTGGCCGGGCACCAGCTCCAGCACGTGATAGTGCTGCTGCACCTGAATCAGGTAGCGGTGATTCAACTCGCTGAGCAACAGGGTCTGCGCGGTGTCGACGATTTCTTCGACGCGGCGGGCAATGAATTGCGCGCGGTTGTGGCAGAAACAGCGCACTTTCAGCGACGGCTGCACCGGGCCGCGCGGCAGGTTGTTGAGGTAATCGCGCAGGCAGTCGAGCAGCGCATGCGGGCCGTCGAAACGATTGACCAGCACTTCGTTCCAGCTGTTGAGCGTGACCTGATCGAGGGTCAGCACCAGGTTCTCGCGCACACCGGCATAGCTCAGCGAGTCGGTGCGTTCGGTGGTCATCAGGATGTTCAGATCACGGTGATGCTTGAGCGGGTCGACGCCGACGTTGATCAGCAGCAGCACTTCGCTGGGCACAGCGGCACGTAGCAATGGCTCTTCAGCAACAGAGGGCAAGGGCAGGGCGATGCACTGCTGCAAGCTGCCGAGCAGGTTGAACAGCTCGAACTCGCTCAAGTCGCTGGTGCCCGGATGCAGGGCCAGACGTGTGCTGCTGTCGATCACGCCGTTGCGGTGGCACCAGGTCAGCAGTTCAAGCAGCTCGCGACTGCGCTTGATCGGCGCGAAGTGTTCCCACTCCAGTGCCGTCAGGCTGCCGTTGTACAGGCCCCACTGGGTCTGCCCCGGCTCCTTTTTGTTCGGCGACTGCACCAGGGTCAGGGTGTCTTCGGCCAGATCCGGGGCAATGCCCGGATTGATGAACTCGACCTTGTCGGCCTTGCGCTCGAACGCTGCGTAGAGGCGCCGGCCGAGGACATTGAGGTCGCGCTTGTTGATCAGGCTGACAGTCTGTTCGCTGCGGGCGAACTGGGTCAGAAAGCGATAGCTGTAGTTGAGTTCATTGACCAGCGCGCGGCGCTCGGCGCTGACCTGGCGGACTTTCCACTGACTGCGACTGTCGAGCAGCGCCAGTTGCCGTTGATCCCAGTGCCACTCGCCGGCCAGGCGTTCGAGCAGTGCGCGTTGCCAGCCCTGGCTGCGGCTGTTGCCGGTGAGCTTGCGGTTGACCTTCAGATACAGCGCGCGGCGCACCAGCTCAAGACGTTCCGGCTCGTTGCGGGCGATCAGGTATTCCTCGATACGCCGGTACACCACCATGTACGGGTCAAGCTCATCGAGATCGAGCTGATTGGCGAACACGGCTTTCTTGAAGCGCAGGCTCAGGCACTGCACGTGCGGGTGTTCACTGGCGTACACCTCGGTCAACAGCAGTTTGAGCACCGATTTGTAGGGCGACTCGATGCCTTTGAACAACTGCCACAACCCGGCGCCGATGAATTCTCCGGGCGGAATGGTCGCCATCGGCCCGAGATCGAGGGTTTCGTCGGCGCGAATAAAGCGTTTGGACAGCAGGGTGTGGGTGTAGGCGTCGTAGGCCGTTTCTTCATAGACCGGCACCAACCACCAGATCGGCGTGCGCCCGGCCAGCCAGATCGCCGTGCGATAAAACTCGTCGAGCAGCAGATAGTGCTGGGTGCTGCCGCAGTTGTCCGAACTGAGCTTGGAATCGCGTTCGCCTTTGACAAAGCGCGCCGGGTCGATCAGGAAGAAATGCGCTTCGGCACCCTGGCTCGCAGCCCAGGCTTCGAGCAATTGGCACTTCTTGCTCAGCTCGGCGAGCTCGCTTTCGCTCAGGTCCGGCCCATGGCAGACCCACACGTCCATATCGCTCTGATCGGCCTGGGCCAGCGTGCCGAGGCTGCCCATCAGGAACAGGCCGTGGATCGGTCGCGGCGGGTTACTGCCATGGCGCGGCCTGTAAGAGAACGAGCGAGTCAGGCGCTGCGCCTCAGTCAGCGCATTGGCGTCCGGCTCATAATTCGAAAGCCCCGCCGGCGTACTGCCCGAGACATAGCCGGGCAGCAACGGATGATTGACGTGAAAGAACAGCGGCAACAGCGTCAACACGCTTTGCTGGCGCGTCGACAAGCCTTCGAGAGCGCGGCCGAGGCGGCCTTCATTGAGTTTGAGAAAACGTGCGCGCAGTTGGCTGAGTACCTTGCGGTCGATGCCTTCGTCCAGGTCGGGGCGGATTTCGTGGGTGCGGGTCATGTCAGCTCAAACCGGCTTGCAGGCTCGGACGTAGAGGGTCTCGGAAGGCCGCAGTTTAGCCGCTGCGCGGCAGGACGTTTAAGCTGAATTTGTTTTTTGACGTCAGTTTTTTATCGACAGCGATCGGGCGGGCCCGCGGAAATCCCGTGGCAGGAGTTCCCGTGGGCAAAGTCAGAGAAATCAGGCGGTTTCCTGTTCTTTCAAAATCGTCAGTACGGTCTGCACGTTTTGCGCGGCATCGCGACCGAGGCTGGTCAGATAACCGCCATCGGGCTGGTCGGTGAGTTCTTTTTCAAAGAGGCGCTGGGCAGCAGCGATGTGTTTCGGGGCAGCGGTCTGGTGAATTTTCAGACCTTCCTGGGAACTGTCCAGGTTGAAGAGTGCAAGGACTTCCAGTTCGGCAACCAACTCAGGGGTAAGCGACATAAGGACTCCAGACTTTCTAGGAATTGGACGACAGCGCCTCTAAGGTGAACCCGCTGGTGCAGCATGTCCAGTGCTCGGATCAGGGGATTTTGTCTTGAGGCGAATTCCAGTGTAGTCGGGCGGCAGCAGATGGCTGGATGGATGCGTAACAAACCTTGTGGGAGCGAGCCTGCTCGCTCCCACAAGAGTGATGTGGTTACTGCTTTTCCGGTGGCAGCTCTGGCAAAGCGCGCAGTGCCGCTTCGTACCACTGGGTGTCGAACGGGCGATCTTCATCGAGCATCGCGTCAATTTCGAAAGCCAGCACATGGGCCATCAAATTGAGGATCTCCTCACGGTCCATGCCGACCAAAGTCAGCTTGTTCAACGTCGCCTTCGCCGCCGGCGGGTTGTCGCTTTCAATCTGGTTCTCGATGGCTTCGATCAGGGTCGCTTCGGTGAATGCTTCTTCGTCGTCATCGTTGACGATATCTGTCGGCTCGCTCATGGCAGGCTCCTCAGGGAAAGGCGCCAGTTTACCCGCATTCAGCGGCGTGATGCTGCTGGCGGGAAACGCCGCGGCGATCTATAAACAGGCACTGCCCACCTCGCACGGCCTGGAGGCTCTGTGATGTTCAAGCTCTACGGATTTGCTGTCAGCAACTACTACAACATGGTCAAACTGGCGCTGCTGGAAAAAGGCCTGCCCTTCGAAGAGGTGACGTTCTACCCGGCGCAAACCCCGGAGTCACTGGCAATCAGTCCGCGTGGCAAGGTCCCGGTGCTGGGTGTCGACGCCGGTTATATCAACGAAACCGCGATCATCCTCGAATACCTCGAACAATCACAAAAGGGCACGCCGCTCCTGCCCTGCGATCCGTTCGAGCGCGCGCAGGTATTGGCGATTGCCAAGGAGATCGAGTTGTACATCGAGTTGCCGGGGCGTGCCTGCTATGGCGAGGCGTTTTTCGGTATGACATTGCCGGAGGCGATCAAGGAGAAGACCCGGACGGAACTGCTGCTGGGCTTCGCGGCACTCGGCCGCCACGGCCAGTTCGCCCCTTATGTGGCGGGTGACAGCCTGAGCATTGCCGATTTGTATTTCCTCTACAGCGTGCCGCTGGCCTGTGCGGTCGGGCAGAAGCTGTTCGGGATTGATCTGCTGGCCGAGATGCCGCAGGCGAAATCGCTGCTGGAGCGGCTTGAGCAAAATCCGCATGTGCAGAAGATCGCGGCGGACAAGGACGCGGCGATGCCGGCATTTTTAGCGATGATTGCTGCAAAGAAGTGAATTTTGTAGCGCTCTGAAGGAAGCCTTCGCGAGCAGGCTCGCTCCCACATTGAGCCGGTGGTGAACACAAATTTTGTGAACATCCAGAATCCCTGTGGGAGCGAGCCTGCTCGCGAAGCTCTTGGCTTTTAGCGGCTGGCGATTAGGGCCTGGCCGCGCGCCACCGCAGCCTTGACCTGCGCCGGTGCAGTCCCGCCGATATGGTCGCGGGCATTCACCGAGCCTTCCAGGGTCAGCACGGCAAACACGTCCTGCTCGATCTGATCGCTGAACTGACGCAGTTCTTCCAGGCTCATCTCGGCCAGATCCTTACCGCTGTCGACGCCGTATTTCACTGCGTGGCCCACGATTTCATGGCAGTCGCGGAACGGCAGGCCACGGCGCACCAGGTAATCCGCCAGGTCAGTCGCGGTGGAGAAACCGCGCAGTGCCGCTTCACGCATGATCGCGTGTTTCGGCTTGATCGCCGGGATCATGTCGGCAAACGCGCGCAGCGAATCGCGCAGGGTGTCGGCGGCGTCGAACAGCGGTTCCTTGTCTTCCTGGTTGTCCTTGTTGTAGGCCAGTGGCTGGCCTTTCATCAGGGTCAGCAGGCCCATCAGCGCGCCGAACACACGGCCGGTCTTGCCGCGCACCAGTTCGGGCACGTCGGGGTTTTTCTTTTGCGGCATGATCGAGCTGCCGGTGCAGAACCGGTCTGGTAGATCGATGAACTGGAACTGCGCGCTGGTCCACAGCACCAGCTCTTCGGAGAAACGCGACAGGTGCATCATCGCGATGCTCGCGGCCGAGCAGAATTCGATGGCGAAGTCGCGATCGGAAACGTTGTCCAGCGAGTTGCCGCCGACGGCGTCGAAGCCGAGCAGTTGCGCGGTGTATTCGCGGTCGATCGGGTAGGTCGTGCCGGCCAGCGCGGCGCTGCCCAGCGGCATGCGGTTAGTGCGCTTGCGGCAGTCGACCAGACGCTCGTAGTCGCGGCTGAGCATTTCGAACCAGGCCAGCATGTGGTGCCCGAAGGTCACAGGCTGCGCGGTCTGCAAGTGGGTGAAGCCCGGCATGATGCTCGCGGCCTCACGCTCGGCCTGCTCCAGCAGGCCTTTTTGCAGGCGGGTGATCTCGGCGAGGATCAGGTCGATTTCATCGCGCAGCCACAGGCGGATATCGGTGGCGACCTGGTCGTTGCGGCTGCGCCCGGTGTGGAGCTTTTTACCGGTGACGCCGATGCGGTCGGTCAGGCGTGCTTCGATGTTCATGTGCACGTCTTCGAGGTCGACGCGCCAGTCGAACTGGCCGGCCTCGATTTCGCCCTGAATGGTCTTCAGGCCATCGATGATGCTGTCGCGCTCGGCATCGGTCAGCACGCCGACCTTGGCCAGCATGGTGGCGTGGGCGATCGAGCCCATGATGTCGTGGCGATACAGGCGCTGGTCGAAAGTGACGGAGGCGGTGAAGCGGGCGACGAAGGCGTCGACGGGTTCACTGAAGCGGCCGCCCCAGGACTGATTGGTCTTGTCAGTGCTCATGAATTCGCTCGTATCGGCTTGAAGAAATGGCGTGAAACGCTGGCGCGGATAATAACAGGGTTGCCAATCCTGTCGCTGACACCGGTCGATACGTTTTTTCGCGGATGTGTCAGGCGTGTCCGGCGCGGTCTGCAAGGAATTTACAAAAGGATATTTTTTGATTGAGCAATATCGTTCCGACGAACGTCTACAGTGGACATAAGGGTCGGTGCGAATGCGGATCATGCAAAGGTCCGGCCACTGGCTATAAGAAGAGGGGGCGGGTGAGTTGTACAACGGTCACCCACCGTGAGAAACGCAGGAAACACTGGGCTCCGAGCGGTACGACCCGGACGCTGGCAAATATTGCTGGCCGACGTACGGCACTTTTTGGCGCTCGGGCTAGTCTTAGCGTGGATCGCGGTGACGGAGGTCACTACACCTGTCTACGCTATCCTTGTGCGAGACTCACGCAGGAATCCAGCGCAATATGAATGTCCTGATCGTTGATGACGAACCCCTGGCTCGCGAGCGCCTAAGCCGTATGGTGAGCGAGCTCGAGGGTTACACAGTCCTGGAGCCCAGTGCCACGAATGGCGAGGAGGCGTTAGCGCTGATCGACAGCCACAAGCCGGATATCGTGCTGCTCGATATCCGCATGCCGGGCCTCGATGGCCTGCAGGTTGCTGCCCGACTGTGCGAACGAGAGACGCCGCCGGCCGTGGTGTTTTGCACCAGTCCCGATGAATTTGCCGTGGAAGCCCTGCAGGCCAGCGCCGTGGGCTATGTGGTGAAACCTGTGCGAACCGAACACTTGAATGAAGCCCTGAAGCGGGCTGAACGTCCCAGCCGGGCGCAACTCTCGGCCCTGACCCGTCCCGCTGCCGAAAGTGGCAACGGCCCACGCAGCCACATCAGCGCACGGACCCGTAAAGGCATCGAGCTGATTCCGCTGGATCAGGTGGTCTACTTCATCGCCGACCACAAGTACGTGACCCTGCGTCACGAAGCCGGCGAGGTGCTGCTCGACGAACCCCTCAAAGCCCTTGAAGACGAATTTGGCGAACGCTTTGTGCGTATCCACCGCAATGCGCTGGTCGCTCGTGATCGCATCGAGCGATTGCAACGCACGCCATTGGGACATTTCCAGTTGTTCCTCAAAGGCCTCAATGGCGATGCACTGATTGTCAGCCGGCGGCACGTTGCCGGTGTGCGCAAGATGATGCAGGGGCTTTGACCCGGTCCTCACCGGCCTTTTCGAGTTCTTTTATCCGGCATGGCAGGCCAGGGAGGCCGCGCCGGTTCTGATTCAGGTCAAAGCGAAATTGACTGAGCTGTTATTATCCGCCGTATCTATTCAGTACGGATTGTTCCATGTCCCCTCGCGAAATCCGCATCGCCACCCGTAAAAGTGCGCTGGCCCTCTGGCAGGCCGAATACGTCAAAGCCCGTCTCGAGGCGGCCCACCCGGGCCTGCTGGTGACGCTGGTGCCCATGGTCAGTCGCGGTGACAAGCTGCTCGACTCGCCACTGTCGAAGATCGGCGGCAAGGGCCTGTTCGTCAAGGAACTGGAAACCGCGCTGCTGGAAAACCAGGCCGATATCGCCGTGCATTCGATGAAAGACGTGCCGATGGACTTCCCGCAAGGCCTGGGTCTGTTCTGCATCTGTGAGCGTGAAGACCCGCGCGATGCATTCGTCTCCAACACCTACGCCAGTCTTGAAGCGCTGCCTGCCGGGGCCATCGTCGGCACTTCGAGCCTGCGTCGGCAGACGCAATTGCTGGCGCGGCGTCCCGATCTGCAGATTCGTTTCCTGCGCGGCAACGTCAACACCCGTCTGGCCAAGCTCGACGCCGGCGAGTACGACGCGATCATCCTCGCCGCGGCCGGTCTGATCCGCCTGGGTTTCGAAGAACGCATCACATCGGCGATCAGTGTCGATGACAGCCTGCCGGCCGGTGGCCAGGGCGCGGTCGGCATCGAATGCCGCAGCGCCGACCAAGAAATCCACGCCTTGCTCGCGCCTTTGCATCACGCCGATACCGCTTCGCGGGTGACCGCCGAACGCGCCCTCAACAAACATTTGAACGGCGGCTGCCAAGTGCCGATCGCCTGCTACGCCGTGCTTGAAGGCGAGCAGTTGTGGTTGCGCGGTCTGGTCGGCGAGCCGAGTGGTGGCAAGCTGCTCAGCGCCGAAGCCCGGGCGCCGCGTGCCGACGCGGAAACCTTGGGTGTGCAGGTCGCTGAAGACCTGCTCAAGCAAGGCGCCGACGACATTCTCAAAGCGGTGTACGGCGAGGCGGGGCACGAGTGACGGCCTGGCGCCTGCTGCTGACGCGCCCGGCAGACGACTGCGCGGCGCTGGCCGAACAGTTGGCCGGGCACGGGATTTTCAGCAGTTGCCTGCCGCTTCTGGACATTGTTCCGCTGCCGCTCTCTGACACTATTCGCCAGGCGATTTCGCGATTGCCCGCTTGCAGCGCGGTGATTGTGGTCAGCAAACCGGCGGCGCGGATTGCGGTGGATCTGCTCAAGTCCCAAGGCACGGCGCCATTGAGCATGCCGTGGTTCAGCGTCGGCGCGGCGACCGCAGGCATTCTTCGCGAGCATGGTCTCGATGTCAGCTTCCCGGCTGACGGCGATGACAGTGAAGCCCTGCTGCAATTGCCGCGTCTGCGCGAGGCGCTCGACCAGTCCGGCGCGCAGGTGATGATCCTGCGCGGCGAGGGCGGTCGTGAACTGCTCGCCGAGCGCCTGCGCGCGCTTGGTGCTAGTGTCGAGTATCTGGAGTTGTATCGCCGCGACCTGCCAGCCTACCCGCCAAACGAGCTGCCACGGCGGATCGAAGCGGAACGCTTGAACGGGCTGGTGGTCAGCAGTGGACAGGGTTTCGAGCACCTGCGGCAGATGGCCGGCGATGCCTGGCCGAAGATCGCGCAGTTGCCGTTGTTTGTTCCAAGCCCGAGGGTCGCCGAGCTGGCACGTGCCGCCGGGGCTCAAACAGTTGTGGATTGCCGCGGCGCAAGTGCCGCGGCTTTGCTGACGGCGTTACGGGAATGTCCCATGCCGTTTTCTAATGCAAAGGATGGATACGTGAGCGAAACAGCCTTGCCAAAAGATGACGTCCAGCCTGCGCTCGATGCCCAGGTTGAAACTCCACCACCGGCCCAAGAGCCGCGCCGAGGCAATGGACTGGCAATTGTCGCCCTGCTGCTCGGCGCCGCCGGTGTCGCCATCGGTGGTTGGGGTGTCTGGCAGGTGCGCCACCTGCAGAACAACACGCAGCAACAGTCGAGTCAGGTGCAGGCTTTGAACGATCAGGCGCAGAGTCTGAAGCTCAACGAACAGCGTCTGACCGAGCGCCTGGCGCAGTTGCCCGGTGCTGACGAGCTCGCCGAGCGCCAGCGTCTGGTCACGCAACTGCAGGGCGATCAACAGCGCCTGAATCAACGTCTGGAAACCGTCCTCGGCGCCAGCCGCAAGGACTGGCGTCTGGCCGAGGCCGAACACTTGCTGCGTCTGGCCAGCCTGCGCCTTTCAGCGTTGCAGGACATCAGCAGCGCCCAGGCATTGGTGCAGGGCGCCGATGAAATTCTCCGTGAACAGAACGATCCGGGTTCCTTCGCCGCGCGCGAGCAAGTGGCGAAAACCCTGGTCGCCTTGCGCAGCACCGAACAGCCGGATCGCACCGGGCTGTTCCTGCGTCTCGGCGCGCTGCGCGATCAGGTCATCGACCTGACTGAGCTGGCGCCGGAGTACAAGGATCGCGGCGAGTCGCTGTTGGGCCTGACCAGCGATGGCGATGGCGCCAGTCGCTGGGCACTTTGGTGGGACAAGGTATCGCGCTATATCCGCATCGACTTCAACGCTGACAAGAACGTCAAACCGCTGCTGGCCGGACAGAGCCTGAGCCAGGTGCGCCTGGCCCTGAGCCTGGCGCTGGAGCAGGCGCAGTGGGCCGCGCTCAACGGTCAGGCGGCGGTGTACACCCAGGCGCTGGCCGAGGCACGCGATGTGCTCAAAGGCAATTTCAACCCGGACAATCCGCAAAGCAAAGTCATGCTGGAACAGGTCGCCGAGCTGAGCAAGGAACCGGTCACCGTCAAGACGCCGGATCTGGCCGGCACCTTGAGTGCGGTGCAGGGATATCTGGAGCGACGTAACGTCAATGCCGAGGAATCGGTGAAACCGTTCGCCAAGCCTGCCGCCAATGCTGCGCAGGAGGCGACCCCATGAAGCGCCTCTATGTAATCGTGTTTCTGGTCATCGCCGCGACGGCAGCGCTGGGCCTGGCGATTGCCGAGCATTCCGGTTACGTGCTGGTGGCGTACAAGAGCTTCCGCTACGAATCGAGCCTGTGGGCGACCCTGGCGGTGATCGCGGTGCTGTGGCTGCTGTTCTGGGGCATCAAGGTGCTGGTCGAGCTGGTGATGACCTCCACCGGCGTGGTCAATCCGTGGTCGCGACGCAATCGCAGCCGCCGCGTACAAGTGGCGATCGAACACGGCCAGTTGGATCTGGCCGAAGGTCGCTGGGCCAGCGCGCAACGGCATCTGACCCGCGCAGCGGAAGCCGAGCGTCAGCCACTGCTGTATTACCTCGGCGCCGCCCGTGCGGCGAACGAGCAAGGTCAGTACGAAGAAAGTGATCGTTTGCTCGAACGCGCGCTGGAGCGTCAGCCGCAAGCCGAATTGGCGATCGCCCTGAGTCACGCACAATTGCAGACTGATCGTGGCGACACCGACGGTGCGCTGGTGACCTTGCAGGCAATGCATGAACGGCATCCGCGCAGCGCGCAGACATTGCGTCAATTGCAACGTCTGCATCAGCAGCGTGGCGAATGGGCGGCGGTGATTCGTCTGCTGCCAGAGTTGCGCAAGGACAAGGTCCTGCCGCCGGCGGAACTGGCCGAACTCGAGCGCCGCGCCTGGGGTGAGAACCTGTCC
The DNA here is from genome assembly GCF_004307525.1 of Pseudomonas sp. Sample_21. Taxonomy (NCBI): domain Bacteria; kingdom Pseudomonadati; phylum Pseudomonadota; class Gammaproteobacteria; order Pseudomonadales; family Pseudomonadaceae; genus Pseudomonas; species Pseudomonas sp. Sample_21. The sequence continues at coordinate 134,700 of NZ_RCNZ01000138.1, forward strand.
TTGGCAGCGCATCGCGAAGAAGACGGTACGGTGGGTCTGCAATCGCTCAAGCGGGCGTGGGAACAGCTGACTTCGGCGCAGCGTCAGGAAGCACCTTTGGTGCTGGCCTATGCCGAGCAATTGCGCCAGCTTGGTGCTCAGGTCGAGGCCGAAGAGGTCCTGCGAACAGCGCTCAAGCGCAAGTACGACAGCCATCTGGCGCGGCTTTATGGTCTGGTTCGTGGCAGTGATCCTGCGCGTCAGTTGCAGATTGCCGAAGGCTGGCTCAAGGAGCACCCGGCCGATCCGAGTCTGCTGCTGACCCTTGGACGCTTGTGTCTGCAAACCAGCCTGTGGGGCAAGGCTCGCGACTATCTGGAAAGCAGTCTGCGCGTGCAGCGCAATCCGGAGACCTGTGCGGAGTTGGCCCGTCTGCTTGCACAGCTTGGCGATACCGAGCGCAGCAATCAGTTGTTCCAGGAAGGTCTGGGGCTGCTGGATGAACGCCTGCTCGCGGCGCCTTTGCCGGTTGCGGCGAAGGTCTGAATGGCGAGGGAGTTTGCTCCCTCGCGAACTTCGATGACCGAAAATTCGCCTTCTTCGCGCGCTGGAGACAAAGTCCTACAGAGCTCTTCACCGTTTCCTATCGAGCCTGTCGGGTTTTCCCTACACCTGCGGTGAACTGTCGGCAGGCCCTTGCCTTGAAAGGCTGACACGCTTTCCTCTACCGTAACCGTCTGTCTCTACTGTTACGGAAAAGCCATGTCGTTGGCCTGCTCACGCTCCTTGTTCTTCATGGCTTTCATTGCGGGGGCCTTTGCTCTGGGAGCTTCCTATTACCTCGAATACGCGGTCGGCCTGACGCCTTGCAGTCTGTGCCTGGTGCAGCGATTGTTCCTCACATTGCTGTGCATCGGCTGCGGCGTGGCGGCGGTGCATGGCCCTCGGCGCGTTGGCTTATGGTGGTACTGGCTGTTTGCACTCGGCGCCAGTCTGGGGGGAACCACCGCTGCGTGGCGGCAGGTGTTGATCCAGAGTGACTCCATGCTGCAACTGGTCAAATGCTCGCCAACCGTGGAGTCACTGTTCAGCGACCTGCCGTGGATCTGCGCCTTGCAACGGATGTTCAACGGCGGCGCCGATTGTGCGGACATCTCCTGGACACTGTTCGATTTGAGCATCCCGGAATGGAGCCTGCTGTTTTTTGTCGGCGTGTCGATCCTTGCGGTTTATCAGTTGTTGCGTCTGATCTGGAGCGCTCTGCAACGACCGGTCAGCGACGAAGCGTCGCACCACCTGCTGGTCAGGGATTAAACACTTGTATGAACTTTATCTCCTGCGTACCTTGAAGCCATAGGCGTGCGGGCATAATCTGGCCGGCACGTGTCATTGGATTTATGTTGCTCGATGACGCTCTGCCCGATCGTCCACCAGTCAAATCAGAACAGGGGCGCGGGTGTAGAGCAGCATGACCCACAAGGGAAGAGAGATCGCCATGCTCGAAAGTTGTCAGAATGCTCAGGAACGTTGGGGTGGGGTTCATCTGCTGATCGACCGCTGGTTGCAGGAGCGTGAAGAGCTGATCGGCGCCTACGACAAGCTCGGTGCGCAGCCTGAGTCGCTGTCCGAGAGCCGCAAGCCTTTGCAGGAATTCTGCGGCGTGCTGGTCGATTACGTATCGGCGGGGCACTTCGAAATCTATGAACAGCTGACTGGCGAAGCCAAGGCGTTCAACGACAAGCGCGGTCTGGAACTCGCCGAGACCATCTACCCGCGCATCGACGTCATTACCGAGAAGCTGCTCGCGTTCAACGACCTGTGCGATGAAGGCAAATGCGTTGCGGAGAAATTCAAGGAATTGGGCGGCTTGCTGCATGAGCGCTTCGAACTTGAAGACTGCCTGATCGAAGTGCTGCACACGGCACACAAGGCAGAAGATCCGGTTCAGGCCTGATCCACGTCCTTCATGAAAAAACGGTGCGCCCGAAAGCGCACCGTTTTTTTATGCCTGATCAGCTCGTCGCGCCACGCAATTCCACTTCGAAAACCAGAGGCGTGAACGGCGCGATCAGGTCGCCGGCACCGTCGGCGCCATAGGCTTGATCCGATGGAATCACCAGCCGCCATTTCGCCCCCACCGGCATGTTCTGCAAGGCGGTGCGCCAACCGGCGATCACACTGTCGAGGTTGAACCATTGCGGTTGGGTGTTCTGATCGAACACGGTGCCATCCGGCAGCTTGCCGACATACAGCACCTGCACTTTGCCGTCCGGGCCGGCCTTGGCGCCAGTGCCCGGAACCAGTTCAGTCAGAAGGATGCCATCGGCCAGTTCCTTCACCCCTGGTTTGGCTTTTTCCGCACTGAGAAAGCGTTGCTCGTTTTCCATCGCCGCGTCGCTCGATTGCCGTGATGCCTGCTCGGCATTGCGCGATTCGTGGTCGGCCAGAATCTGTTCGATACGCGCTTCACTCAGCGCCAGCGGCTTGCCCTGATACGCCTGTTGCAGACCTTCGATCAGCGCCTGGATCTGCAACTGTGGTACCTCCTGACGCAGCCGTTCGCCGAGGCTGGCACCGAGGCTGTAAGCCAGATCATGAGCATCGTTCGCCGTGTTTTTTTCATCGGCATACGCCGTCGAAAAAAACACGCAGAGGGACAAAATAAAGTAGCGCGACATGGGCACTCTCCGACCTGGGATGCGGGGGATTATGCCAGTGCAAACGTCTGCATCGGTGAACTGCTTTTTCCCGCGTGCACAACATTTCGGCTTCGGTGCAACGCAACGGTGCAGATACTGTCAACATGCCCTAGCGGCGGTATCAGCAGAGGTCTAGTATGAGCCGCACTCACGTCAGCCAGGAGGTAAACCATGTCGGCCACCAAGAAGCCTGTAAATACTCCGTTGCACTTACTCCAACAGTTGTCGGGCAGCCTGCTCGAGCATTTGGAAAACGCTTGCTCGCAAGCCTTGGCTGATGCTGAAAAACTGCTCGCCAAGCTGGAAAAGCAACGCGGCAAGGCGCAGGAAAAACTGCATAAATCGCGCACCAAATTGCAGGACGCCGCCACCGCCGGCAAAGCCAAGGCACAGAACAAGGCCAAGGCTGCCGTGAAAGAACTCGAAGACCTGCTCGACGCTTTGAAAGATCGTCAGTCCGAAACCCGCAGCTACATTTTGCAACTCAAGCGCGATGCCCAGGAAAGCCTGAAACTGGCCCAGGGTGTTGGCCGCGTGCAGGAAGCAGTGGGCAAGGTTCTGTCGTCGCGTTCGGCCAAACCGGCAGCAGCACCAGCGAAGAAAGTCGCTGCCAAACCTGCTGCAAGCAAAGCCCCGGCGAAGACCGCTGCGGCGAAACCTGCTGTCGCGAAAACCGCCGCCAAACCAGCGGCCAAGGCGCCAGTGAAAGCGGCTGCCAAACCAGCGGCGAAAACTGCAGCGAAGAAGCCGGCGGCGAGCGCGGCAAAACCGGCGGCTAAAACCACCGCAGCCAAACCTGCTGCAGCCAAGCCAGCAGTGAAAGCCACCCCTGCCAAAGCCGCTGCAAAACCGGCCGCGAGCAAAGCTGCACCGGCGAAAACCGCAGCCGCCAGACCTGCTGCCAAAGCAGCAGCGAAACCAGCAGCGAAACCAGCAGCAAAACCTGCTGCCAAGACTGCCGCTGCGAAGCCTGCTGCCAAGACTGCGGCCAAGCCGGCCGCCGCCAAACCTGCTGCGAAAGTGGCGGTAAAACCGGCTGCCAAACCAACCGCAACATCGGCAGCAAAACCTGCGGCAAAAACCGCTGCGAAACCGGCCGCCAAGCCAGCTGCGAAACCCGCTGCTGCCAAGCCTGCGACCGCTGCTGCAAAGCCGGCCGCCAAGCCAGCCGCAAAACCAGCGGTGAAAAAGCCTGCAGCTGCCAAGCCAGCCGCGACCAAACCGGCTGCCGCTCCAGCAGCCAAGCCTGCACCTGTGGCGACCCCGGCTGCCCCAGCTGCCTCGGCACCGTCGTCCGCCACTCACTCGACCCCTTCGACTACGCCAGCGCCAGCCGCTTCGTCGAACGTCAGCAGCACCCCGACCAGCGCTTCCTAAGTGCCGGTTGCCGCGACGCGCAGCACTTGCAGCGCGCCGCGGTTCAGGCTGGCGGCATTGCCGGCCAGGTCTTCCAGCCAGGTCACCGAACCTGCATCGTTGCGCGTCCACTCCTGCGCCACACCTTCGAGCCGTGACAGCAGGGTGCGCTCAGCTTCAAGCTCCAGTGATTTGATCTGCTCGCGCATGCCGGCTACCACCGCATCGTCGACGGCCCGCGCTTTCCATTGCAGGCGCAGGGTCCGCAGCGGCTGCACCACTTCGATATCCCACGGCGCGGTCAAGGCCTTGAGCAGACGTACGCGCGGTTCATCGCACGCCACCGCGCGCTGCTCCAGCCACAAACCGCAGAGCAGCAGGCAGACATTGGCGCCCGCCGTTTGCAATTGCAGGCAGGCATCTTCCACGCCCGGCCGGGCGTAGACATCAAGGGCAAAGCTCCACAGGTCAGAGGACATCGTGCTACTCGCGCCAGTTGTGAGCGAAGCTGGTAGACTCCGCCGCCATTATGATCCGACTTCAGAACCTGACTTTACAGCGTGGCCCGCAACGTCTGCTAGAAGACGCCGAGCTGACCCTGCACGCCGGCCACAAAGCCGGCCTCATCGGCGCCAACGGTGCCGGCAAATCCAGCCTGTTCGCCCTGCTGCGCGGCGAGTTGCACCCGGACTCGGGCGACTGCCTGCTGCCGGCCGACTGGCGTATCGCGCATATGCGCCAGGAGGTCGACACTCTCGAGCGCCTGGCGGTTGATTATGTGCTCGATGGCGACCTGCGTCTGCGCGAGGTGCAACGCGAGCTTGCCGCCGCCGAGGAGGCCCACGACGGCACCGCACTGGCGCGCCTGCACGCCGAACTCGACAGCGCCGACGGCTACACAGCCGATGCGCGGGCGCGCAAGCTGCTCGCCGGTCTTGGGTTCACCAATGAGCAGATGGATCGTCAAGTAGGCGATTTCTCCGGTGGCTGGCGGATGCGTCTGAATCTGGCGCAGGCACTGATGTGCCCGTCGGATCTGCTGCTGCTCGATGAACCGACCAACCACTTGGATCTCGACGCGATCATCTGGCTCGAAGAGTGGCTGAAGAGTTATCCGGGCACCTTGCTGCTGATTTCCCACGACCGGGATTTCCTCGACGAAGTGGTCGATCACGTCGCCCATGTCGATCAGCGCAAACTGACCCTCTACCGCGGCGGCTACACCGCGTTCGAACGCGCCCGCGCCGAGCGTCTGGCCCAGCAGCAACAAGCCTACGAGAAGCAGCAGGCGCAGCGTGCGCACATGGAAAGCTACATCGCCCGCTTCAAGGCGCAAGCGACCAAGGCCCGTCAGGCGCAGAGCCGGATCAAGGCGCTGGAGCGCATGGAAGAATTGTCGGCGGCCCACGTCGATTCGCCGTTCGACTTCGTCTTCCGCGAGTCGACCAAGATCTCCAGTCCGCTGATCGACCTGTCCGATGCGCGCCTGGGTTATGGCGACAAGACCATCCTCGAGAAGGTCAAGCTGCAACTGACCCCGGGTGCGCGGGTCGGTCTGCTTGGGCCGAACGGCGCGGGTAAATCGACGCTGATCAAGAACCTCGCCGGCGAGCTCGAACCGCTGGCCGGGCGCCTGACCCGTGGCGAAAACACCGTGGTCGGCTACTTTGCCCAGCATCAGCTCGACTCGCTGGATTCCAAGGCCAGCCCATTGCTGCATTTGCAGCGTCTGGCGCCGGGTGAGCGCGAGCAGACCCTGCGCGACTTCCTCGGCGGCTTCGACTTCCGGGGCGCACGCATCGATGAGCCGGTGCTGAATTTCTCCGGTGGCGAGAAGGCCCGTCTGGCCCTCGCGCTGATCGCCTGGGAGCGGCCGAACCTGCTGCTGCTCGACGAACCGACCAACCACCTCGACCTGGAAATGCGTCTGGCGCTGACCATGGCCCTGCAGGAATTCAGTGGTGCAGTGCTGGTGGTCTCTCACGATCGGCACTTGCTCAAGAGCACCACCGACAACTTCTATCTGGTCGCTGACGGAAAGGTCGAAGAGTTCGATGGCGATCTCGAAGACTACGCACGCTGGCTGGTGGAATACCGTCAGCGCAATGCGCCGGTCAGCAACACGCCGGTCAACCCGGACAAGACCGACAAGAAAGCACAGCGCCAAGCGGCGGCAGCGTTGCGTCAGCAACTGGCGCCGCACAAGCGCGAGGCTGACAAGCTTGAAGCCGAGCTGGGCAAGCTTCACGAGAAACTGGCCAAGGTCGATGCCAGCCTCGGTGACAGCGATATCTACGAGCCGGCACGCAAAAATGAATTGCGTGATCTGCTCGCCGAACAGGCGAAATTGAAGGTGCGTGAAGCCGAGCTGGAAGAAGCCTGGATGGAAGCGCTGGAAACCCTGGAAAGCATGCAGGCGGAGCTGGAGGCGTTGTCCTGATGGAAGCCTTCAAGCTGCCTTTCTCGGCGGTGTGGGTCGAACCGTTGTGGTTCACCGCGCAGATTCTGCTGATTCTGCTGGCCGGTTACCTGACCCAGCGTTTCGTTGCCAAAGGCCTCACTCGCCTGGGTGAGCGCTATCCGTTCCCACCGCAGTTGCTGATGCCGCTGCGTGGCGTGTTGCGCTGGCTGATCATGGGCAGCGCGCTGCTCTTCGTGCTCGAGCGCCTCGGCGTTTCGGCCACGGTGCTGTGGACGGCGCTGTCGGGATTTGTCGCGGTGGCAGCGGTGGCGTTCTTCGCCATGTGGAGCGTGCTGTCGAACCTGCTCTGCGCCATTCTGATCTTCACCGTCGGGCCGTTCCGCCTCGGCGACGTGGTCGAGCTGGTCGACACCACCGACAAGCCTGGCGTCAAAGGCCGGGTGATCGCGATCAATCTGCTCTACACCACGCTGGTCGAGGCCGAAGAACTCGGCACCGGCAGCGCCATGGTGCAGGTGCCGAACAGCCTGTTCTTCCAGCGATCGGTGCGGCGTTGGCGCGGGACCGATGTGTTGCCGTCGAGCGGGTTCGAGAAGTAGCTTTTTCAGCAAGATCGCAGTCTTCGGCAGCTCCTACATTTGGAATACGATCCCTGTAGGAGCTGCCGAAGGCTGCGATCTTTTGCTTTTAGCCCCAAACAGCATTAGTTTTGACGACTTGTCACAAGCATCAGCCGAGGTGTGCGATGGAGCTTCAAACATGGCTGGCATTTTTTGCCGCCTGCTGGGTGATCAGCCTGTCCCCGGGCGCGGGCGCCATCGCGTCGATGTCCAGCGGTCTGCAGTACGGATTCTGGCGCGGCTACTGGAACGCACTGGGCCTGCAGATCGGTCTGGCGGTGCAGATCGCGATTGTCGGCGCGGGTGTTGGCGCTGTGCTCACCGCTTCGGCCACGGCATTCCATGCGATCAAATGGTTCGGTGTCGCCTATCTGGTTTATCTGGCGATCAAGCAATGGCGCGCGCTGCCCATGGACATGAGCGATGACGCCGCGGTTCGGCCGATCGGCAAGCCACTGGCCCTGGTGTTTCGCGGCTTTCTGGTGAACATCAGCAACCCCAAGGCGTTGGTGTTCATGCTCGCGGTGTTGCCTCAGTTCATCAATCCCCATGCGCCGCTGCTGATTCAGTATCTGGTGATCGGCGTGACCATGGTGTTCGTCGACCTGATTGTCATGGCCGGCTACACCGGACTGGCGTCGAAGGTGCTGCGCCTGTTGCGTACGCCCAAGCAGCAGAAACGCATGAACCGCACCTTTGCCGGGTTATTCATTGGCGCGGCGGCATTCATGGCGACGTTGCGAAAAGCGGCGGCGTAAAACGCTCGGGCAGAAAAAAGGCGACCTCAAGAGGTCGCCTTTTTCATTTCTACCGAGACATCGGGGCAAGCGAGCTTTTCTTGAATCAATAGCGAGGGCCGCTTCGCGACCCAACGGGGATAAATCCCCTCGCCACAGAGCCCTTCGCCACAAAAGTCCTCAGATCCGGCTCAGCGTAAAATCACCGGCGCCGTATCACGCGGCAGATTGTTGCGCTGCGGCGCTTCACGCGGCTGCTCATAACCGTCACCACCACCGAGCTGCATGCTCAGTTGCCCGGCCACGTCTTCGCCCAAGGCCTTGGACACCTCACGCACCACCCGCGGACGGTTCAGCGAGATCTTGATGTCGCGATGGTTCACCAGTTTGGTGTCCTGCGCTTCACCCATCGCCGTGAAGGCCGAGGTGATCTCGTAGGTCTTGGTGTTGATCAGACTGAAATCCGCCACCAGCGTCAGGCCCAGTACCGCCGAGTAGCTGTCGGTGTGCGCTAGCTCGTTGATGTCCTGGGTGAAGTCGATGTCGGACACAGTGCCGAACAGCACGTAGTCGGCGCCTTTGAAGTTGCCGGCCTTGATGCGCCTGATCACGTCATACACATCGCCTTTGGATGAGGCGGTATACGGCGTGCCCTGCACCAGCTGGAACATGCCGGTACGCAGGATTTCACCCTTGATGTCGCCGGTGAATTTGCGCAACTCGCCCTGTTCGATATAGCTGGTGGTCGCTTCGATCTCGTTGTAGCTCGAAGAACCGCTGGCGCTGTAGTAACTCTCGCGATGATTGCTCTGCGCCGAAACGATGTGGATGTATTGCTCCACGCGCTCCTGATACGCCAGATCCGTCACCGCCACTTTCGGGGCCGCCTGCGCGCTGAACGCGCAAGCCAGGGCCATCATGCCAATCCATGTGCGCATCGATCAACGCTCCGTGGTTTTGCGGATCTCTTTTTCATCCATCCACTCGGCCAGACCGCTTTCGACGTCGATCAACTGCAGGCTGAATTTGTAGAAGACGTCCTTGTAGTCGCTGCTGCGCTTGACGATCGAGCTGATCGAGCCTTCGATGCGGTACTTGGCGGCAACCATGTTGCCGGTCTTGGCCACGGTGCTTTTCTTGTACAGGCCGCTCTGGTTTTGCAGCTTGAGCTGGTCAACCTGACTCTGCATCGCATTGTTGTCGCTGGCGAAGCGCGCAACACCGGTCTTCATCAACTGAGTCTTGATGCTGGTGGTGATTTCGCGGGTGTCGATGTACTCGCTGGTCTTGTTCTTCACATCGTAGACCTGAACCACCGGACGGCCCTGCAGAATGCCGGACTGAGCCAGCGAGCGGGTCATCGACTCGGCGATCATTTGCAGGTCGGTCGAACCGAATTCGTTGGTCACGGTTTCAACAGCCTTGGTGTCGCCGTAGCTGATGTTCTTGCTGCCCAGGGTCGGCGAGGTGTTGGCGCAACCGGAGGCGAGCAGGGCGATGACGGCGATGCAGGAAAAGCGTGCAAACATGAGAAAGCTCTCTCAATCAGAAATAGGGTGGCGGGCTTAAGGCGTCTTGATTTCCAGACGGAAATCCACGGCTTTCGGGGTCGGCGCGATGGCCTGAATGAAGCTGGTCTGGGCGCCGTACATCATCTGGCTTTTCCACACTTCTTCTTCAGCAACCGGGAAACCTTCGGCGCCAAGCCAGGCGAAGCGGTAGTAGAAAATCTTGTTGCTGTTGAGGGTGTTGCTCAACTGCACGTTGACGGTCATGAAGCCGTTTTCACGAGCCACGCGCATGGCGCCGACGACGATGTGTTTCTGCGGGCCCATGGCCACGACTTTGCTCGCGGCGCTGCCCGGCTCCGGCGGTGGCGGGGTGGCGCAGCCTGCCAGCAAGGCGAGGGCGGCAACGGCGATGATCTTCAAGCGCATTGCAAAGACTCCGTTCTTAAGGTTGTTTGAGGCTGGCGACGTTGGTCGCGGCAGCGCTCGGCATTACGTGAGCAGCGATGCCGCCAGCGAATACCTGGTTGCCCACGGCACGCAGGCTGATCACTTGGTAGCGCTGGTCGACAGTGACCTTGACCACCGAGCCGCCGACGGCGCTCGGCAGGGTAACCTGATGCTCACCTTTTTTCAGGCGCAGACGCACCACTTGGGTGTTGTCCGGCAGGGTGCGCCATGTACGGGTATCGGCACCTTCGAGCACCGCTGAAGAAATCCCCACGGCGAGACCGGCCAGCGGGTTGGTTTCGTTGATCTGCTTTTGCGCCACGCCTTTGGTGATTGCGCGCACGGTGGTGCGCACGATGATCCCCGGCATGTCATCGCGCAGAGCGCGGCGGGACATGGCGGTGGTGCTGTTCAGCGCGGTCAGGTCGACTTGCTTGCCGTCGACACCGATCTGCGCAAACGGCGCGGTGGAGGTGTCCGGTTTGATGATCGGGAACGACAGCGGGGTGATCACCACGTTGTTGGAAATCGGCAGCGGCAGCGGTACGCGAATCGAGTCGCGGGCCGGGGCCAGACCGCTCTGCACGACGATGAGAATGTCGCTGTCATCGGATTTGGAAGGCTTGTCGAGATTGACCAGCGCCTGCTCGAGCAGCGGCGTGTTCGGGCGCAATTCGGCAGCCTTGCGATAACCCGGCGCGGCCAGATCCTTCTCGCCCAGGGCTTCGTAAACGAAACCGGCCAGGTAATGGCTGAACGCACTCTGGTAGCTGTTTTTCAGGCCGACCACCTCCGGTGCGTCGAGGCTGGCCACCGGATAACCCTGCAGATCCTTGTACTGGGTCTTGATGCCTTCTTTCTCGGCCTGTTCTTCGCTCTTGAGGTATTCCTTGTCGCGCAAGTCAGCGATCACTGCTTCACGTTCGTGGGTCTTTTTGATCGCAGTGCGGGCGCCATCGAAATCGTTGACCGCCAACAGGTTCAAGGCCATCTGCGTGGTCAGCATGACTTTCTCGTAGTCATAGCCTTCGTAGCGACGCACCTTGTCGTTGACGATGAAGCTGCCAAACTGCGCCAGGTACTTGGCCGAATCGAGCTTGACCGCGTCTTCCCACTGGCCGACCACCTGATCGGCGCTGCCCCAGGCGTTCTGGCTGCCTGACAGGTCGCCCTTGGCGCGCAGCAGTTCGCCTTTCTCGAAGTAATAGAGCAGGTCTTTGTCGGTGCCGGTGTTGTTCTTTTCCAGCAGAGTCAGCGCGGCGTCGACGTTGCCGGATGCCAGTTGCTGATTGGTCTGGGCCAGTTCGGAATCGTAGTTGCGAAACGCTGCGCAGCCGGACAACAGCGTGACAGCGCTGAGCGCGAGCAGCATGGAAGCGCGGAATGCCATGGGTACTTCTTCCCTGAGTAACAAAACTTGCAGCCGCGTGTGCTGGTCGGGCTGGTGTGACCTATCGACGGCGGCGCTGGCCTCCTGCCAATTCCTCATGGGTGAGGAGCTTTTGATGCCGGCTCGCTGGGCGAGGGCGCGGCATTATAAACGTGGCGTGATGGCTATGTAATAGCTTTTTGGGTGCATTTTCAGATGTGGTGCCATCACTTCTCCGCAGAAGCGGGTTTATCCGAAGCGGGTTTTTGATTCGGTACAAAGGCTGAGCCGACGGTATAGACCTGATCCCGGAATACCCGCAGGTGCAGAATCTGGCGGTCCTGGTCGACGCGCATTTCAAAAGGGTGGTCGATGGACGCAGGCGCAAAACGGAAGGTATGCAGGCCTTTCTTCAAGCGCAGGCGGGCGACCAGAGTCTTGTCCGGCAACGCTCGCCATGTGCGGGTGTCGGCTTCTTCGAACGGATCATGCTGAGTGACGATCAACGAGGCTTTCGCCGGGTTGCGCTCGTTTTCCTGCGCTTGACCGATGGCGGCCATGTTGGCGCGGAACATCGCCCGCGAGATGATTTGCGGCATGTCGTCGCGCAGTGTGCGCATGGACATGTCAGTCACACTGTTGATCACTACCAACGGCTGTTTGCGACCGTCTACGGTGATGTGGCTGAAGTTGGGCGTAACTGCGTCCGGCAGCATCACCGGGAATGAAATGGGCGCGATGATGACCAGCGTTTCGTTCAGACGAACCGGGATCGGCACTTGCACTGAGCTGCGAGCCGGGGCCAGGCCACTCTGGATAATCAGCAACACATCGCTTTCATCGGCGTTCGCTGGCGGTTTGTCGAGATTGCGCAGGGCCTTTTGCAGCAAGGGCATGTCCGGCCGCAGTTCGATCGCCTGACGATAACCGGCCGCCGCGAGGGCGCGTTCGCCGAGGGCTTCATAGGTGAATCCGGCCAGATAGTGGCTGAACGCACTCTGATAGCCGTTTTTCAGCTCAACGACCTGCGGCGCATCAAGCAAGGCGACCGGGTAGCCTTCCAGTTCTTTGTAATGGAGAATTTTGCCCTGAGCTTTTGCCTGTTCCTCGGCCGCTTCGTATTGCTTTTCACGCTGGCGGGCGATCAACGCTTCGCGTTCGTGGGTTTTCCTGATGTCTGCGCGGGCGCCGGCAAAGTCATTGTCGGATAGCTGGTTCAAGGCCATTTGCGTAGTCAACATGACCTTTTCGTAATCGTAGCCTTCATAGCGCCGCAGCTTGTCGTTGACCAGCATCGTGCCCATTTCATCACCGAAACGCGCCAGTAATTTCATCGCGCCGGACGGGTTGGCTTCCTCGCGCTGGAAGATCATCCGGTCGGCATTGCGCCAAGCGTCCTGGCTGTCGGGCAGGGCACTGCCAGCGCTGAGGATCGCGCCTTTTTCCAGGTAATACAGCAGATCCTTGTCTTCCCACGGGTTGTTCATTTCCACCAGTGCCAGAGCCCCGGTCAGATTGCCCCGGGTCATTTGCTCGGTGGTCTGCTGCATTTCAAGGTCGTAGTTGCGATAGGCGGCACAACCGCTCAACTGAACAGCGACGCAAAGCAGCAAAACGAACGGAAGACTCCGCATTGAGGTTGATTCCTTGCGCGCAAATGCTCTGGGGCGGGCAGTATAAAGTGGATGATGGCAAATGGCTGTGATCTTGATCGAACGTGTCGAGGCTCAATCGGCAGCGGATAGTGCGGCAATACTCGGCGACAAACGCTACTGCCGTCTGCCGGGTATTTCCGGCCAATCAAAGCGAAACGCCGACAAAGCTTGAGAGAAATGTCTTCGAAGTGAACAATATGTAACTTCGCATTTCCATTTGAGATTCGTTCATGACTGCCTCGTCCCGATTGCTGGCCTGGCTGCTGTTCCCGTTATTGTCCCTGAGCAGCCTGCCGCTGCTGGCCGATACCGTGGAAGGCGCGCCGCAAGCGTTGCACCTGCTCGATTACATCAGTGCCGATTACCCGCCAACGGTCGCGGCAGGCAAAGTCATCGACGATGGCGAGTACCGCGAGCAGCTGGAATTCACTCAGGTTCTGCAAGGCTTGATCACTGCATTACCGGCCAAACCGGAAAAAGCCGCGCTGGAACAGGGCGTGGAGTCTTTGCACGCCGCCATCACTGCGAAGCAGGACGGTGCTGATGTCGCCCGTCAGGCCCGACAGCTGGGGGCGAAACTGGCGGTGGCTTATGAAGTCAGCCAAGCACCGATCATCACCCCGGACCCGACACGCGGTGCGCCGTTGTATGCGCAGAACTGCTCGGTGTGCCACGGCGATACAGGTGCCGGCGACGGCCCGGCCGGCGTCGGTCTGATCCCTGCGCCAGCCAACCTGCGCGACGCTGCGCGCATGGATCACCTGAGTCTGTACGCCATCTACAGCACCCTCGGCCAGGGTGTCGAAGGCACCGACATGCCGGCGTTTGCCGATCAGCTCGATGATCGCCAGCGCTGGGATCTGGCCACCTACATCGCCGGCTTCAGTGCCGATGCGGCGGCCGCCAAGTCCGACAAGGTCTACAACATCGCCGACCTGGCCCGGCAGACCCCGGCCGAAGTACAGGCGGCGGAGGGCGCAGAGGTCGCGGCGACGTTCCGTGCCCAGCGCGCACAACCACCGCAGGTCAAACGCGGGCCGGCGCAGTTGCTCGATTACACCGCCGCCACGCTGGACAAGAGCCTCGCGGCCTACCGCGCTGGTGAACATGATCAGGCCTATGACCTGTCGGTAGCGGCGTATCTGGAAGGCTTCGAGCTGGTCGAAAGCTCGCTGGACAACGTCGATGCCAACGTGCGCAAGGACACCGAAAAATCGCTGATGGCTTACCGGCAGTCGCTGCAGGACGGTCTGCCGGTCGAACAGGCCGAACAGCGTCTCGACGCGGCCAAGGCCAAACTCAAGGAATCCGCCGGCCTGCTGGGCAGCGACGGCCTGAGCTGGTCGCTGAGCTACATTTCCGGCCTGCTGATTCTGCTGCGCGAAGGCCTGGAAGCGATTCTGGTGCTGGCGGCGATCCTCGCCTTCTTGCGCAACACCGGCCAGCAGTCAGCGGTGCGCAGTGTCAACGTTGGCTGGGGTCTGGCCTTGCTGGCGGGTCTGGGTACCTGGGCGCTGGCGGCGTATGTGATCGACGTCAGCGGTTCGCAGCGTGAGTTGCTGGAAGGCGCCACCGCGCTGTTTGCCAGCGTCATGGTGTTGTGGCTCGGCGTGTGGATGCATGACCGCCGTCACGCGGCGGCCTGGCAGGATTACATCAAGAGCAGCCTGGTCGGCGGCGGTGGTCGTTTCGGTTTTGCGATCCTGGCGTTCTTCTCGGTCTATCGCGAGTTGTTTGAAGTGATCCTGTTCTACGAAACTCTGTGGCTGCAGGCCGGGCCTGCCGGGCACAACGCCGTATTGGCCGGCGGTGCGACGGCGCTGGTGCTGCTGGTCGGTCTGGCCTGGGTGATCCTGCGCGGCTCGGCGAAACTGCCGCTGACGCTGTTCTTCAGCATCAACGCCGCGCTGTTGTGCGCGTTGTCGGTGGTGTTTGCCGGGCATGGCGTGAAGGCCTTGCAGGAAGCCGGGATCTTCGGCACACGGCCAGTGGCGTTCTTTGAATTCGACTGGCTGGGGATCCATGCCGATGCCTATTCGCTGACCGCGCAGGTGGTGGCGATTGTGGCGATTGCTGTGCTGTATGGGCGCAGTTGGGTGGCGGAGAAGCGTCGGGTTTCGGCTGCATAAAGGCATTCGCTGCGCTCATATTCGCGAGCAGGCTCGCTCCCACAGGTTCGGTATGTATCCTGTGGGAGCGAGCCTGCTCGCGAATTTTTTGGAGGCAAGAACATGCGTGTATGGATCGATGCCGACGCCTGTCCACGGGTGGCGAAGGATCTGGTGGTGAAATTTGCGTTAAAGCGCCAGTTCGAAGTAGTGCTGGTGGCCGGGCAGCCACAGATCAAGCCGGGGCTGGCCATCGTCAAATTGATTGTGGTGCCGAGCGGGCCGGATGCGGCGGATGATTATCTGGTCGAGCACGCCGTGCCGGGCGAACTGGTGATCTGCAGCGATATTCCGCTGGCCGATCGGCTGGTGAAGAAGGGCGTGGCGGCGCTGGATCCGCGCGGCAAGGAGTTCGATGCGCAGAACATGGGTGAGCGGCTGGCGGTGCGGAATCTGTTCACCGATCTCAGGGAGCAGGGCCAGATGGGCGGCGGCCCGGCGCCGTTTGGCGAGCGTGAAAAGCAGGCGTTTGCCAATGCGCTGGACCGGATTCTGACCCGGCTCACCCGCAAGCCCTGAGTCTTGCACAATCGCTGTGGGAGCGAGCCTGCTCGCGAAATCTGTGTGTCATACAACCTGATGTTGGCTGATACAACGCATTCGCGAGCAAGCTCGCTCCCACATTTGGTTTCAACTACGGCTAGGGATCAAGCGTCGTTTTCGTGAGTCAGTTCGAGCACGCGGTCGACCAGTTTGTTGATCCCCGAAGCCGCTTCACTGATGGTCTGCGCCAGCATGTACGCCGGGGTGGTGACCAGTTTGCGCGCCTTGTCTTCGACGATTTCGGTGACGGCGCACTCTTCGTGGGTGGCGCCCATCTTGTTCATGGCCGCAGCGGTGTCGGCGTCGTTGCCGATGGTGCAGGTCACGCCCGGGCCATAGATTTTCGCCGCCAGCGCCGGGGAGATGCAGATCAGCCCGACCGGTTTGCCCGCTTCGGCAAATGCTTCGGCCAGGGCCAGCACTTCGGGTTGCACGGTGCAGCCGGCGCCTTCGATGGCGAAGTTCGACAGGTTCTTCGCCGCGCCAAAGCCGCCGGGCACGATCAGCGCATCGAAGTCTTCGACGTCGGCGTCGCGGATATCCTTGACGTTGCCCCGGGCAATGCGCGCCGATTCCACCAGCACGTTGCGCGATTCCGGCATTTCTTCGCCGGTCAGGTGGTTGATCACATGCAATTGCGCGATGTTTGGCGCGAAGCACTGCACCTGTGCGCCGCGCTGGTCGAGGCGCAGCAGGGTGATGACACTTTCCTGGATTTCGGCGCCGTCGTACACGCCACTGCCGGACAGGATCACTGCAACTTTTTTGCTCATGGGCTTCTCTCCAGATTCATGGCGCTCAATGTCCCTCAAATCGTCGCGCGTGGCCATAGGGGCATGGCTGACGCGCGCGGGGGCAGAGCGCTCTCTCAATGGATCGCAACGGCGGCGGGGTGTTCATTATTTGCCTGGGCTGCGCGTGGCAGCCGCCAGCGAATGGCTTATTCGGCTGGCGTTTTCGGGCCGGGAGGAGGGGTCGCTTCGGCCTGGCGCAACTGCTCTGCCTCGGCGGCCTTGGCGAGCTGCTCGTCCTGATAGATTTTCTTCGCCAGTTGCGCATTCTTGAAGCGGCGCCGCAGCCACAGGCCCAGGCCGAGGATCAGCAAGGCGCCGAGCACCCACAGCTCGTACTTCTTGATGCTGCCGAGCATGCCTTCCAGCACTGCGCCGAAGTGGTAAGCCGCCGCAGCCAGGGCGGTGGCCCAGATCGCCGCGCCGATGCCGTTGAGCAGCAGGTAACGTCCCGGTGGATAACCGGACAGGCCGATCGCCACCGGCATCACGGTGCGCAGGCCATAAACGAAGCGGAAGCTCAGGACCCAGATGTCCGGATGTTTGCGGATGTGCTCCAGTGCGCGGTCGCCCATCATCTGCCAGCGCGGTTTGCGCGCAAGCAATTTGCGCCCGTGCTTGCGCCCCAGGAAGTACCACAGCTGATCACCGGCATAACTGCCGAAGAACGCCACGACCACCACCAGGTTGATGTCCATGTATCCACGGAACGCAAGGAAGCCTGCGAGCACCAGAATGGTTTCGCCTTCGAAGAACGTGCCGAGAAACAAGGCAAAGTAGCCAAAGTCGTGCAGAAATTGTTGGAGCATTGTCTGGGTGCTGGCGAAATGAACGCGCAGCCTAACCCTTCGGGCACATTCATGAAAGTGTCCAAATGTGTCTCGACGTGAACATTTCCTACATCGACAATGGATTGCGGCTACCTGTCACAGAGCACACATAACAGTCATCTGTTAGTCATAATGGCCGTCTATAACTGTCACGCTCGCCCGTTTGCCCGGGCTCAGGAGTCTGCCGTGAGCTTTACCCCCGCCAATCGTCTGTTCCCAGCCACTCGTCTGCGCCGCAATCGTCGTGATGATTTTTCGCGGCGCCTGGTGCGTGAAAACGTATTGACGGTCGATGACCTGATCCTGCCGGTGTTCGTGCTCGACGGTGAAAACCGCCGCGAAGCCGTGGCCTCGATGCCGGGCGTCGAGCGACTGACCATTGATCTGCTGCTTGAAGAAGCGGCGAAATGGGTCGAGCTGGGCATTCCGGCGCTGGCGCTGTTCCCGGTCACGCCGGCTGAACTGAAATCCCTCGATGCTGCCGAAGCGTGGAATCCCGAAGGCATCGCCCAGCGCGCCACTCGCGCTTTGCGTGAGCGGTTCCCGGAGCTGGGGGTGATCACTGACGTCGCGCTGGATCCGTTCACCACCCACGGTCAGGACGGCATTCTCGACGAAGACGGCTACGTGCAGAACGACATCACTGTCGATGCGCTGGTGCGTCAGGCGCTGTCCCATGCCGAAGCCGGCGCGCAGGTGGTGGCGCCGTCGGACATGATGGACGGTCGCATCCAGGCGATTCGTGAGGCCCTGGAAATTGCAGGTCACGTCAACGTGCGCATCATGGCCTACTCGGCCAAGTATGCCAGCGCCTACTACGGGCCTTTCCGCGATGCTGTGGGTTCGGCGTCGAACCTCGGCAAGGCCAACAAGGCTTCTTATCAGATGGACCCGGCCAACAGCGACGAAGCGCTGCACGAAGTCGGTGCCGACTTGTCCGAAGGTGCGGACATGGTCATGGTCAAGCCGGGCATGCCCTACCTGGACATTCTTTTTCGCGTCAAAGATGCCTTCAAGGTGCCGACCTTCGTCTATCAGGTCAGTGGCGAATACGCCATGCACATGGCCGCTATCCAGAATGGCTGGTTGAGCGAAGCGGTGATCCTCGAGTCACTGACCGCCTTTAAACGTGCCGGTGCAGATGGCATCCTGACTTACTTTGCCGTTCGTGCCGCTCAATTGTTACGAGAGCAGAAATAGCCCTCCCAGGAACATTCCATGAATACCGAAGGACTCACTGAAGTTGCCGTAAAAGAAGCTCAGCCGGTGGTCGAGCAAATCACCGAAACCCCGCCGGAACTGGAGCCTGCGCCACCCGCGCCGGTTGCCGAAACCGCTGTGGCGGTACCGGCGATCGCCATTCCCGGCCTGGATGACAGCAGCCTGTACATCCACCGCGAGCTTTCGCAATTGCAGTTCAACATCCGCGTGCTGGAACAGGCGCTGGACGAGTCCTACCCGTTGCTGGAGCGACTGAAGTTCCTGCTGATCTTCTCCAGCAACCTCGACGAATTCTTCGAGATCCGCGTCGCCGGGCTGAAAAAGCAGATCACTTTTGCCCGCGAACAGGCCGGCGCTGACGGCTTGCAGCCGCATCAGGCGCTGGCGCGGATCAGCGAACTGGTTCACGGTCACGTTGACCGCCAGTACGCGATCCTCAACGACATCCTCCTGCCGGAGCTGGAAAAGCATCAGGTGCGCTTCATCCGTCGGCGCAACTGGACGACCAAGCTCAAGACCTGGGTCCGCCGCTATTTCCGCGACGAGATCGCGCCGATCATCACCCCGATCGGCCTCGACCCGACGCACCCGTTCCCGCTGCTGGTGAACAAGAGTCTGAACTTCATCGTCGAGCTCGAAGGTATCGACGCCTTCGGTCGCGACTCCGGTCTGGCGATCATTCCGGCGCCGCGTCTGCTGCCGCGGATCATCAAGGTGCCGGAAGAAGTCGGCGGCGCCGGCGACAACTATGTGTTCCTGTCGTCGATGATCCACGCCCACGCCGATGACCTGTTCCAGGGCATGAAGGTCAAAGGCTGCTACCAGTTCCGTCTGACCCGAAATGCCGACCTGGCGCTCGATTCCGAAGACGTCGAAGACTTGGCCCGCGCTCTGCGTGGCGAGTTGTTCTCGCGGCGCTACGGTGACGCGGTGCGTCTGGAAGTCGCCGACACCTGCCCGAAACACCTCTCGGACTACCTGCTCAAGCAGTTCAACCTGAGCGAGACCGAGCTGTATCAGGTCAACGGCCCGGTCAACCTGACGCGCCTGTTCAGCATCACCGGTCTGGACAGCCATCCGGAGCTGCAATACACGCCGTTCACCCCGCAGATCCCGAAACTGCTGCAAAACAGCGAAAACATCTTCAGTGTGGTCAGCAAGCAGGACATCCTCCTGCTGCACCCGTTCGAGTCGTTCACCCCGGTGGTCGACCTGCTGCGTCAGGCCGCGAAAGACCCGCACGTGCTCGCCGTACGGCAAACCCTGTACCGCTCCGGCGCCAACTCCGAGATCGTCGATGCGCTGGTGGATGCCGCGCGTAACGGCAAGGAAGTCACTGCGGTGATCGAGCTGCGCGCGCGCTTCGACGAAGAATCCAACCTGCAACTGGCCAGCCGTCTGCAAGCGGCCGGTGCGGTGGTGATCTACGGCGTGGTCGGCTTCAAAACCCACGCCAAGATGATGCTGATCCTGCGCCGTGAGGCTGGCGAAATCGTCCGCTACGCGCACCTCGGTACCGGCAACTACCACGCCGGTAACGCCAAGCTTTACACCGACTACAGCCTGCTGACCTCCGACGACGCTTTGTGCGAAGACGTCGGCAAACTGTTCAGCCAGTTGATCGGCATGGGCAAGACGCTGCGCATGAAAAAGCTGCTGCATGCGCCGTTCACCCTGAAGAAGGGCATGCTCGACATGATTGCCCGCGAAACCCAGTTCGCCCTCGAAGGCAAACCGGCGCACATCATCGCCAAGTTCAACTCGCTGACCGATCCGAAGATCATCCGCGCGCTGTACAAGGCCAGCCAGTCCGGCGTGCGCATCGATCTGGTGGTGCGCGGCATGTGCTGCCTGCGTCCGGGCATCGCTGGGGTTTCGCACAACATTCATGTGCGCTCGATCATCGGCCGCTTCCTCGAGCACACGCGGGTGTTCTACTTCCTCAACGGCGGCGACGAGCAGATGTTCCTCTCCAGCGCCGACTGGATGGAGCGCAACCTCGACAAGCGCGTCGAGACCTGCTTCCCGGTGGAAGGCAAGAAATTGCTGACTCGGGTCAAGAAGGAGCTGGAGCTGTACCTGACCGACAACACCCACAGCTGGAGTCTGCAGTCGGACGGCCGCTACATTCGCAACACACCCACCGGCAACCAGAACCCGCGCAGTGCGCAGGCGACGTTGCTGGAGCGGTTGGGCAGCCCGATCTTGCCGGTGAGCAGCTGACCGTCAGCCCAATAAAAAAGGCGATCCCTTGGGATCGCCTTTTGTGCCTACACTGAGTCCGACCTGTGGCGAGGGGATTTATCCCCGTTGGGCGCGAAGCAACCCCTTGAGTCAAAATCGGGCCTGCTGCGCAGGCCAGCGGGGATAAATCCCCTCGCCACAATCAGTGTCAATGCACCGTGAGAACAATCCCCACCCGCGTCAACCAGTCCGCCTCAAGCCCGAAATCCGCCTGGGTCAGCTGATTTTCATCCAGCCAGTTCTCCGGGAATTCCACATCGAGATGATCGCCATTGGCATGCAGCGCCACCTGCGGCATCGCCTGGGTTCCGCGAATGTGATGGAACAGAATGGCGAACCGCAGCAGCACGCACAGGCGAATCAGCTTGATGCCGTCATCGCCGAATTCGGCGAACTTGTCCTTGGGAATATTGCGCCGGTGCCCGCGCACCAATAGCGCGAGCATCTGCTGATCTTCTCGCGAGAAGCCGGCCAGATCGGAGTGCTCGATCAGGTAGGCACCGTGCTTGTGGTAGTGATAGTGAGCGATGTCGAGGCCGACTTCGTGCACTTTCGCCGCCCAGCCGAGCAGTTCGCGCCAGATACCGTCATCCAGCTCCCAGTCGACGGCGACCTGATCGAACGCGTGCAGGGCCTTGCGCTCGACCCGCGCCGCCTGTTCCAGATCGACGTGATAGCGCTCCATCAGCGAGGTCAGGGTGCGTTCGCGCACGTCTTCGTGATGATGGCGGCCGAGCAGGTCGTAGAGCACGCCTTCACGCAGCGCGCCTTCGCAATGATCCATGCGTTGCAGTTCGAGGGCGTCGAAGATCGCTTCGAGAATCGCCAGGCCCGCCGGGAAGATCGCGCGGCGGTCAGGCTTGATGCCTTCGAAATCGATCTTGTCGGCGTCGCCCAGCTTGAACAGTTTGCGCTTGAGCCACGCCAGGCCTTCGGCGTTGACCTCGCCGCTGCCGTGGCCGCCGGCCTTCAGGGCCAGACCGATGGCGCGAATCGTACCGGAGGAGCCAATGGCTTCATCCCAGGTCAGGCGATGCAGGGCGTGCTCGATGCTCATGATCTCCAGGCGCGCCGCCGTGTAGGCCTGGGCGTAGCGGGCCGGGGTTATCTTGCCGTCCTTGAAGTAGCGCTGGGTGAAACTGACGCAGCCCATTTGCAGGCTTTCGCGCAGCAACGGCTCGAAGCGCTGGCCGATGATGAATTCAGTACTGCCGCCGCCGATGTCGGCGACCAAACGTTTGCCTGGGGTATCGGCGAGTGTGTGCGAAACGCCGAGATAGATCAGGCGCGCTTCTTCACGGCCGGAGATGACTTCTACCGTGTGGCCGAGGATTTCCTCGGCGCGGCGGATGAATTCGCCACGGTTGCGCGCTTCACGCAGGGCGTTGGTGCCGACGATGCGCACGGCACCGAGCGGCATACCGTTGATCAGTTGGGCAAAGCGCTTGAGGCAATCGAGGCCGCGCTGCATCGATTCTTCGTTGAGCTGGCGCGCATCGTCGATGCCGGCGGCCAGTTGCACCTTCTCGCCGAGGCGCTCGAGAATGCGGATTTCGCCGTTCTGGGCCTTGGCCACGACCATGTGAAAGCTGTTGGAGCCCAGGTCGATTGCGGCGATCAGGGACAGATTCTTGGCTTGGGATTGCGGCATGGTCAGGGGGTCTCGGTCGATAACCCCGACATCGTGCCACGATCAAACGCTGGCGCCAACGCGCATGGTTCAAACCGTTGATTCAGCGCAGAAAGTCTGGGGATCGCGGCGCGGCCATTCGCGAGCAGGCTCGCTCCCACAGATGAGCGCATTCCCCTGTGGGAGCGAGCCTGCTCGCGAAGAGGGCATCACTGCCTCAGAAAATCTTCAGGCTGTCGCCTCCACCGTGCCAATAAAGTTCGCCAGCTCCGCCGTCTGCGGATTGGCAAACAATACCTTCGGATCGCCCACCTCGTGCACCTTGCCATGGTGCATGAAGACCAATTTATCGCCGACTTCCCGGGCAAAGCGCATCTCGTGGGTGACCATGATCAGCGTCATGCCTTCCTTGGCCAGTTGCCGAACCACGCTGAGCACTTCATTGACCAGTTCCGGGTCCAGTGCCGAAGTGATTTCATCGCACAGCAGCACCTTCGGCGACATCGCCAAGGCCCGGGCAATCGCCACCCGCTGTTGCTGCCCGCCGGACAGGCGATCCGGGAAGGCATCGAATTTTTCCCCGAGCCCGACTCGCTCGAGCATTTCCCGCGCCAGTTCGGCAGCCTTGGCCTTGGGTACTTTCTGCACCACTTGCGGCGCGAGCATGACGTTCTCCCCGACGGTCAGGTGCGGGAACAGGTTGAACTGCTGGAAGACCATGCCGACCTTCTGTCGCAGGCTGCGCAGATCAGCGCGGGCGGCGTCGAGGTATTCGCCGTCGACTTCGATCACGCCGTCGTTGATCGACTCCAGGCCGTTGAGTGTGCGCAACAGAGTCGATTTGCCCGAGCCGCTGCGGCCGATGATCGCCACGACCTGGCCTTCCTCGACGCTGAGGTCGATGCCTTTGAGTACGTGGTGATCGCCGTAGTATTTATGCAGGGCGGAAATTCTAAGCAGAGGCATGCAGTCTCCTTTCCAGGTAGCGCGCACTGAGGGACAAGGGGTAGCAGAGCAGGAAGTAGCCGAGGGCGACGAGGCCGTAGACCATGAACGGTTCGAACGTGGCGTTGGCGAGCATGCCGCCGGTCTTGGTCAGTTCGGTGAAGCCGATGATCGAGGTCACCGCTGTGCCCTTGACCACTTGCACCGAGAAGCCCACGGTCGGCGCCACGGCGATGCGCAGCGCTTGCGGCAGAATCACGTAGCGCAATTGCTCCAGCGGATTGAGCGCCAGGCTCGACGAGGCTTCCCACTGACCGTGGGGAATGGCCTCGACGCAACCGCGCCAGATCTCCGCCAGATAGGCGCTGGTGAACAAGGTCAAAGCGATCGCGGCGGCCATCCACGGCGAAATCTCGATCCCGGCCAGCGCCACACCGAAGAACACCAGAAACAGCTGCATCAGCAGCGGCGTGCCCTGAAACAGCTCGATCCAAGTGCGGGCGATGCTGCTGGGCAGTGTATTCTTGGAGATGCGCATCACCAGAATCAGCAGGCCGACGAGGCCGCCGCCGATGAATGCCACCAGCGACAGCGCCAGCGTCCATTGCAGGCCGGTGAGCAGGTTGCGCAGGATGTCCCAGAAAGTGAAATCGCTCATTGGCTGCTCCTCGCAATGAACCGCCGGCCGAACCAGTTGAGCAACTGGCGGATCAGCAGCGCCATGCACAGGTAGATCAGGGTGGTCAGCGCGTAGGTTTCAAAGGCGCGGAAGTTGCGTGACTGAATGAAGTTGGCGGCGAAGCTCAATTCTTCCGTGGCGATCTGCGAACACACCGCCGAACCGAGCATGACGATGATGATCTGGCTGCTCAGTGCCGGCCAGACCTTGCCCAGCGCCGGCAGCAGGACGACGTGGCGGAACGCTTCGAAGCGCGTCATCGCCAGTGCCGCAGCCGCTTCCAGTTGCCCGCGCGGAATCGCTTGAATGCCGGCGCGGATGATCTCGGTCGAATAGGCACCGAGGTTGATCACCATCGCCAGCACCGCCGCTTGCCACTCGGAAATCTGCACGCCAAGCGACGGCAGGCCGAAGAAGATGAAGAACAGTTGCACCAGAAACGGCGTGTTGCGGATCAACTCGACGTAGACGCCGAAGATCGCCGAGAACGGGCGGATCTGCCACGCCCGCACCAGCGCCCCGACAATGCCCACGCCGACCCCGAGCAGCGCGCCGATGGCGGTCAGCTCAAGGGTGAACAGTGCGCCGCGCAGCAGCAGGTCGGTGTTTTCCACCACCGGCAAAAAATCGAACTGATAAGCCATGAACGTCTCCCGCGCAGTCGATCAGAGATCGGCCGGCAGCGGCTCTTTCAGCCAGGTCTGCGAGTTCTTTTCCAGTGCGCCGTCAGCCTTGGCGGTGTTGAGGATGTCGTTGACCTTGGCCAGCAACGCCGCTTCGTTCTTGTTCACGCCCACGTAGACCGGGGAATCCTTGAGCTTCACCTTCAGCGCCGGCACGCGCTTGGGGTTCTTCTCGCTGATGGCCACCATCACCACGTTGCCGCTGGCGATCAGATCGACCTGGCCTGCCAGATAAGCAGCGATGGTCGAGTTGTTGTCTTCGAAACGTTTGATGGTCACGCCTTCGGGGGCGACTTTGCTCAGCTCGATGTCTTCGATGGCGCCCCGGGTGACGCTGATGGTCTTGCCTTTGAGGTCGTCGAGGCTGGTGATCGCAGCGTCTGGCGGACCGAACACGGCGAGGTAGAACGGCGCATAGGCGCGGGAGAAGTCGATGACCTTCTCGCGCTCGGCGTTTTTGCCGAGGCTGGAGATCACCAGATCGACCTTGCCGGTGGTGAGGAACGGGATGCGGTTGGTGCTGTTGACCGGGGTCAGTTCGAGTTTGACCTTGAGTTGGTCAGCGAGCAGTTTCGCCGTGTCGATATCCAGGCCGCGCGGCTTCATGTCCGGGCCGACCGAGCCGAACGGCGGGAAGTCCTGGGGCACAGCAACTTTCAGGGTGCCGCGTTTGACCACGTCGTCCAGACCGTCGGCGTGAGCGGGGGCCTGGCACAGCAGCAGGCCGGCAAACAGGGAAGCGAGGAGGGCGCTGTAACGCTGGGTCATGGACAATCTCCGGATCGGCGGGAAGTGGTTGCTGTGATCGGACAGAGCATGGGACGTGCCAACAGGCGGATTTCGCCCCGGCAGGCCGCAGTAGCAGCGGCTTCGTTCGGTCTTACTGGTCTGAACAGTCAACTCGGTTTTCGCACTGCGATGGCGCATCGGCTGCACGCGCCGAACCCCGCTGGGGCACGACTTGCCGGACTCGACGAATAGCTTTACAACTAGCCGCACCTTGGCCCTGACGCGTCCGCACATCATGAATTCGATCTCCCGCGCCGTACCCGAAGTGGCGCTGCAAGCGATCCGCAAACTGATCACCGAACAGGGCTTCGGCGCTGGCGATGCGTTGCCGTCGCAACGGGATCTGGCACTGCAACTGGGCGTCAGCCGGGCATCGTTGCGTGAAGCGTTGTCGTCGCTCAGTGCACTGGGCGTGGTCAGCATTCAGCCGGGCAAGGGCGTGTTCGTGCAGTCGCCGGTCGAATTGTCGCGCGGCGACAACGCGCCAGGCTGGTCGTTTGCGGCGCAGGCATCACCGCTGGATATCTTTCAATTGCGCTATGCGCTCGAAGGGTTTGCAGCAGGGTTGGCGGCGGTGACGTTGAGCACGTTCGATCTGGATGCGCTGGAAGACAACGTTGCGGCCATGCGCGAGCAATTGAAGCTCGGCGACTTTGAGGCAGCGGCGAAACTCGACTTCGAATTTCACCGGCGCATCCTCCTCGCCAGCGGCAATCAGGCGATGCTGAGCATCCTCACCGCCAGCGCCGAGATCTTTCTCGAGAGCCAGAAACTGCCGTTCATCCGCGCCGAGCGCGCCATGGAAACCTGGCAGGAACACCGCAAGATCCTCCGTGCCCTGGCCCGCCGTGCGTCGGGAGCAGCGCAAAAAGCCATGCAGGAACATGTGCGCAACGCCGCCCTGCGTACCGGAATCGCCTTTATCGCTCCCGCCACGGCGTGACTTGAGCTATACCCAAACTCATCAAGGGCCATAGCAACACTCAATCATCTGCGGCTTCCTGAACAAGGGAAGGGCGGCTATGATGGGCCACGTTTTTTTGCTTACAACCTGGAGAATTCCATGAGCAGCGATCTGATCAAACACGTTAGCGACGCTAGCTTCGAAGCCGACGTACTCAAGGCCGAAGGCGCTGTCCTGGTCGACTACTGGGCTGAATGGTGCGGCCCTTGCAAAATGATCGCACCGGTTCTGGACGAGATTGCCGAGACTTACAAAGGCAAGCTGACCGTCGCCAAACTGAACATCGACGAAAACCAGGAAACCCCGGCCAAGCATGGCGTGCGTGGTATCCCGACGCTGATGCTGTTCAAGAACGGCAACGTTGAAGCGACCAAGGTCGGCGCACTGTCGAAGTCGCAGCTGGCGGCGTTCCTCGACGCCAACATCTGAGCGTCGCAGTAAAACGCTGAAAAAAAGCCCCGCAAATCGCGGGGCTTTTTGCGTATTCAGGGCTAGACGCTCCGAAACTCAGGTGGTACATTCGGCCCCGCACTGGTTTCTCCAATGCCCCCTGCTAGCCGTCGCCGACGCACTCCTTTTCGAATTAGTTCGCGATCCTGTCGCCTTCTCCGCGGCGCGGCCTCATTAAGCCAAAAGCTTAATTTCCCCCCCTCCATAAATGATTACGTCATTCCTATATGAATCTGACTGAACTCAAGCAAAAGCCGATTACCGAACTGCTCGAATTGGCCGAACAGATGGGCATAGAAAATATGGCCCGTTCGCGCAAGCAGGACGTGATTTTCTCCCTGCTGAAAAAGCACGCGAAAAGCGGCGAGGAAATCTCCGGTGATGGCGTGCTGGAGATTCTCCAGGACGGCTTCGGCTTCCTGCGCTCCGCAGACGCTTCCTACCTCGCCGGCCCTGACGACATCTACGTCTCGCCGAGCCAGATCCGCCGCTTCAACTTGCGCACCGGTGACACCATCGTTGGCAAGATCCGCCCTCCGAAGGAAGGCGAGCGGTATTTCGCCCTGCTCAAGGTCGACACGATCAACTTCGATCGTCCGGAGAACGCGAAAAACAAGATTCTCTTCGAGAACCTGACGCCGCTGTTCCCGACGGTGCGCATGAAGATGGAAGCCGGCAACGGTTCCACCGAAGACCTCACCGGTCGCGTGATCGACCTGTGTGCACCGATCGGCAAAGGCCAGCGTGGTCTGATCGTCGCACCGCCGAAAGCCGGTAAAACGATCATGCTGCAGAACATCGCAGCGAACATCGCCCGTAACAATCCTGAAGTTCACCTGATCGTGCTGTTGATCGACGAGCGTCCGGAAGAAGTGACCGAAATGCAGCGCACCGTGCGCGGCGAAGTGGTTGCCTCGACCTTTGACGAGCCGCCGACCCGTCACGTGCAGGTTGCTGAAATGGTGATCGAGAAGGCCAAGCGCCTGGTCGAGCACAAGAAAGACGTGGTGATCCTGCTCGATTCCATCACCCGTCTGGCCCGTGCCTACAACACCGTGATCCCGAGCTCCGGCAAGGTATTGACCGGTGGTGTCGATGCCCACGCCCTCGAGAAGCCGAAGCGTTTCTTCGGTGCCGCGCGTAACATCGAAGAAGGCGGCTCGCTGACCATTATCGCCACCGCGCTGGTTGAAACCGGCTCGAAGATGGACGAAGTGATCTACGAAGAGTTCAAGGGTACCGGCAACATGGAACTGCCTCTGGATCGCAAGATCGCCGAGAAGCGTGTGTTCCCGGCCATCAACATCAACCGCTCCGGCACCCGCCGCGAAGAGTTGCTGACCGCCGACGACGAACTGCAGCGCATGTGGATTCTGCGCAAGCTGCTGCACCCGATGGACGAAGTCGCCGCCATCGAGTTCCTGGTCGACAAGCTGAAGACGACCAAGACCAACGACGAGTTCTTCTTGTCGATGAAACGCAAGTAATACGCTGGCGTTTCAACAAAGGACGCTCCCGCAAGGGGGCGTTTTTTTTGCCCCGAAAAATCTCGCGCCCATCACGGATATCTGTTGATGGGCCGATTTTGCGGCGTCGGCAGCGTACTCCCGAGTTCGAGGCCTGCGCCTTCGCCGCAGCGCGGGGGCCACAATCGAGCAATGACGGGCTGCTGTTTGCTCCTCAGAGCAGGTAGGATGTACGCCTATTTTGAGGGTGCCATCGTCAATGAAATTCAAGGATCTTCGGGATTTCGTGCAGCAGCTTGAGCAGCGCGGAGAGTTGAAACGCATCCAGATTCCCGTCTCGCCGGTGCTGGAGATGACTGAGGTGTGCGACCGCACGCTGCGGGCCAAAGGCCCGGCATTGTTGTTCGAGAAGCCCACCGGTTACGACATTCCGGTGCTCGGCAACCTGTTCGGCACCCCCGAGCGTGTGGCCATGGGCATGGGCGCCGAGTCGGTCAGCGAATTGCGCGAAATCGGCAAGCTGCTGGCCTTTCTCAAGGAGCCGGAGCCGCCGAAGGGCTTGAAGGACGCGTGGTCGAAACTGCCGATCTTCCGCAAGATCATTTCGATGGCGCCGAAAGTGGTCAAAGACGCGGTGTGTCAGGAAGTGGTCATCGAAGGCGACGACGTCGATCTGGCGATGTTGCCGGTGCAGACCTGCTGGCCCGGCGACGTCGGCCCACTGATCACGTGGGGACTGACGGTCACCAAAGGCCCGAACAAGGAACGCCAGAACCTCGGTATCTACCGCCAGCAAGTGATTGGCCGCAACAAGGTGATCATGCGCTGGCTCAGCCATCGTGGCGGTGCTCTCGACTTCCGCGAGTGGTGCGAGAAGCATCCGGGTCAGCCTTTCCCGGTGTCCGTAGCCCTTGGCGCCGATCCGGCAACGATTCTCGGTGCCGTGACGCCGGTACCGGACAGCCTCTCCGAATATGCTTTTGCAGGGCTCTTGCGCGGTAACCGCACCGAGCTGGTCAAGTGCCGTGGCAACGATCTGCAAGTGCCGGCCACCGCCGAAATCATCCTTGAAGGCGTGATTCATCCCGGCGAAATGGCCGACGAAGGCCCGTATGGCGACCACACCGGTTACTACAACGAAGTCGACAGCTTCCCGGTGTTCACCGTCGAGCGCATCACCCACCGGATCAAGCCGATCTATCACAGCACTTACACCGGCCGCCCGCCGGATGAGCCGGCGATTCTCGGCGTGGCGCTGAACGAAGTGTTCGTGCCGATCCTGCAGAAGCAATTCCCGGAGATCACCGACTTCTACCTGCCGCCGGAAGGCTGCTCGTACCGCATGGCCGTGGTGACGATGAAGAAGTCGTATCCGGGGCATGCCAAGCGCGTGATGCTCGGCGTCTGGTCGTTTTTGCGACAGTTCATGTACACCAAGTTCGTTATCGTCACTGACGACGATATCAACGCCCGCGACTGGAACGACGTGATCTGGGCCATCACCACGCGCATGGACCCCAAGCGCGACACGGTGATGATCGACAACACGCCGATCGACTACCTCGACTTCGCTTCGCCGATTTCCGGCCTGGGCTCGAAAATGGGCCTGGATGCCACCCACAAGTGGCCGGGCGAAACCACCCGCGAATGGGGCCGCGTGATCGTCAAGGACGACGCCGTCACCCAACGGATCGATGCCATCTGGAATCAGTTAGGAATAGATTGATGCGTGTAACCCTGCAGCCTTCCGGAGCAGTGCTCGAGATACAGCCCGGTGAGCGGATTCTCGACGGTGCGCGGCGCCTGGGCTATGACTGCCCGCAAAGCTGCCGCAACGGCAATTGCCACGTGTGTGCAGCGCTGCTGGTCGAAGGCCGCGTCGAACAGGCCGGCAAAGTCCACGATCATGGCGAGTTCTACACCTGCATCGCCGCACCGCTGGAAGACTGCGTGCTGTTGTGGGATGGCGTGCTCGCACTGGGTGAGCTGCCGGTGCGTAGCCTGTCGTGTCAGGTCATCGAGTGCCGCGAGGTCGGCGGCGACACCTGGCGCGTGCGTCTGCGTGCACCGGCGGGCAAGCCGCCGCGCTATCACGCTGGGCAATATTTGATGATCGAGCGCGAGAGCGGTGAGAAATCCGCGTTCTCCATGGCCTCGGCACCCCACGGCGGGCGTGATCTGGAAATCCATGTGCTGGCGCGCGAAACCAGTGCGTTGAGCCTGATCGAGCAGCTGCAACGCAACCCGATGGTGCGTGTCGAGCTGCCCTTTGGCGACACACATCTTGCGGAGCTACCCGACGGTCCTCTGGTGTTGATCGCCGCCGGCACCGGCATGGGCCAGATTCACAGTCTGATCGAACATTGCCGAGCCGAAGGCTTCAAACATCCAGTGCATCTGTATTGGGGCGTACGCCGCCCGGAAGATTTCTATCAGATCGAGCACTGGGACGAATGGCTGAAGCTGCCCAATCTGTTCCTGCACAAAGTGGTCAGCGACCAGTGCGGCTGGGAAGGGCGCTGCGGGATGTTGCACGAGGCGGTTTGCGAGGATTTCCCCGATCTGAAGCCGCTGCACGTCTATGCCAGCGGTTCGCCGGCGATGGTCTATGGCACGCTGGACGCGCTGGTCGAGGCGGGGATGGATGCGCATCAGATGCGCGCCGACGTCTTCGCCTATGCGCCGCGCTCCTGAGACTTATAACTTGGTATATAGCCGATCGGTATTTACCTTAAACAGTAAATATCGCTAGGTTATATATGAATCAGGCAATTAATCAGTGGCACTTAATTTGCCTTAAAACATATGTGCCTTATTGTTACAGCGGTGCGTTCTATTAAGTAATTCTTCACCCGCGGGGAGCTGAACGCTATTCGCCATGAGCGCCATTGAAAACGCAATTCTGAACCTGGCTTACCCTCCGCGGCTCGATCTTGGGCCGCAGCTGACGCACGAACAACTTCTCGCTTCCATGCAATCGACCATGGCACGCCACAAGGGCGGGCCGGTGTGGCTGTTCGCGTATGGCTCGCTGATCTGGCGGCCGGAATGCACGGCAGTTGAGCGCATGCGCGGTCGCGTGCATGGCTACCATCGCGGCTTGTACCTGTGGTCCCACGAGCATCGGGGCACCCCGGAAATGCCCGGTCTGGTGTTCGGTCTGGATCGTGGCGGTTCATGCAGTGGCTTTGCCTACCGCTTGCCGGAAGACAATCTCGATACCGCGCTGTATGCGCTGTGGAAACGCGAGATGCCGTTTCCCTCGTATCGCCCGCACTGGCTCAATTGCCGGCTCGAAGATGGCACTCAGGTGCAGGCCTTGGGATTCGTTCTGGAGCGTCACCTGCCGAGCTATGCCGGCAACTTGCCGGATCATGTGCTCAGCCAGGTGTTCGCCAACGCCAGCGGGCGTTACGGCACCACTCGCGATTATGTCGAGCAGACCGCGCACGCCCTGCGCAGCCACGCCATGCCAGACCGCAATCTGGAGGCGCGGCTCAAGCGCTGTAAATCACACAGCGATCAGGCGACCGCTTCACGGCTCTGACTGGCGACTTGCTTGTGCCACAGCGTTGGCGCAAGGAAGGCCATCGCCAGCAGGCAAGCGCCGACCAGCAGGACGAAACCGCCATCCCAGCCGAAGTGGTCAACGGTGTAGCCCATCGCCGCACTGGCCGCGACCGAACCCCCCAGATAACCGAACAGACCGGTGAAGCCCGCTGCGGTACCGGCGGCTTTCTTCGGCGCCAGTTCCAGCGCTTGCAGGCCGATCAGCATCACCGGACCGTAGATCAGGAAGCCGATCGACAGCAGGGCGATCATGTCGACCATCGGGTTGCCGGCCGGATTCAGCCAGTAAACCAGGGTCGCGACAGTCACCAGGGCCATGAACACCATGCCGGTCAGGCCACGGTTGCCACGGAAGATCTTGTCCGACATCCAGCCGCACAGCAGCGTGCCCGGGATGCCTGCCCACTCGTAGAAGAAATAGGCCCACGAGGTCTTATCCACGGTGAAGCCCTTGGCTTCCTTCAGGTACGTCGGCGCCCAGTCCAGCACGCCGTAGCGCAGCAAGTAGACGAAGACGTTGGCCAGAGCGATGTACCAGAGCATTTTGTTGCGCAGCACGTATTTGACGAAGATTTCCTTGGCGCTGAATTCGTCTTCGTGGCTGGCGTCGTAGCCTTCCGGGTAATCGTTCTTGTACTGCTCGATCGGCGGCAGGCCGACTGATTGCGGGGTGTCACGCATGGTGATGAAGGCGAATACCGCCACGCCCAGCGCGACCGCTGCCGGGACGTAGAACGCCGCGTGCCAGTCATTGAACAGGCCCATGCCGATCAGGAACAGCGGGCCGATCAGACCGCCGCCGACGTTATGCGCTACGTTCCACACCGAGACCACGCCGCCGCGTTCCTTCTGCGACCACCAGTGCACCATGGTCCGCCCGCTCGGCGGCCAGCCCATGCCCTGCGCCCAGCCGTTGATGAACAGGAGAATGAACATCATCGTCACGCTGGACGTTGCCCACGGCGCGAAACCGAAAATGAACATCACCCCGGCCGAGACCAGCAGACCGAACGGCAGGAAGAAGCGCGGGTTGGAACGGTCGGACACCAGGCCCATGAGGAACTTCGACAAACCATACGCAATGGCGATCGCCGACATCGCCAAGCCGAGGTCGCCACGGCTATAGCCTTCGTCGATCAGGTACGGCATGGCCAGGGAGAAGTTCTTGCGCAGCAGGTAGTAACCGGCGTAGCCGATAAAGATACCGGCGAAGATCTGCCAGCGCAGGCGGCGGTAGGTGCTGTCTATTTTTTCTTCAGGCAATGGAGCCTGATGTGCGGCAGGACGAAAGAAAGCAAACATTCAAGAGCTCCAGTTTTCTTGTTTTGACTGCGGATGCGAATGTTACAGTTTCGTTACCGAAAATAGCATCGCTTCACGTCGGCAAAACAGCGGAAATTTGGGCAGATGAGCGTTCCTTTATGAACATGTCGCTCTGAGATAAGAAGGCGGCGCTGAGGGGATGGTGGCTCGGGTGGGTTTCTGCGGTTTGACGTATGGAAGAGGCAGACCTCAACGCTAAAGCGATCCGGATGGTTGCTCCGGATCGCTCCATGTTGTTAACGAACCTGAACGACAACCTTGCCCACAGCCTTGCGCTGGCCGAGATCATCGATCGCCTGCGCGGTATTGCTCAGCGGATACACCTGCGATACCAGAGGTTTCAGCTTGCCCTCGGCAAACCAGGCGAACAGCTGCTGGAAGTTTGCTGCGTTGTCCTGGGGTTGGCGCTGGGCAAAGGAGCCCCAGAACACGCCGAGCACCGCCGCGCCTTTGAGCAGGGCGAGGTTGACCGGCAGTTCGGGGATGCGTCCGCTGGCGAAGCCGACCACCAGCAGGCGGCCGTTCCAGGCGATGGCGCGGATGGCCTGGTCGAACAGGTCGCCGCCGACCGGGTCGTAGATCACGTCGGCGCCCTGGCCGTCGGTGAGGCGTTTGATCTCGTCCTTGAGGCTGGATTCGCTGTAGTTGATCAGTTCATCGGCGCCGGCAGCCTTGGCCACCGCGAGTTTCTCGGCACTGCTGGCGGCGGCGATCACGCGGGCGCCCATGGCTTTGCCAATCTCCACCGCGGCGAGGCCGACGCCGCCCGATGCGCCAAGCACCAGCAGGGTTTCGCCCGGTTGCAGGTTGGCGCGTTGTTTGAGCGCGTGCATCGACGTGCCATAGGTCATGCTGAATGCAGCGGCGACGTTGAAATCCATCGACGGAGGAATCGGCAGGACGTTGTAGCCCGGCACCGCCACCTGCTCGGCAAAACTGCCCCAGCCAGTCAGGGCCATGACCCGGTCGCCGACTTTCAGATGGCTGACCTTTTCCCCGACTTCGCGCACCACGCCCGCCGCTTCACCGCCTGGCGAAAACGGGAAGGGCGGTTTGAACTGGTATTTGCCCTCGATGATCAGCGTGTCCGGGAAATTGACTCCGGCAGCGTGCACGTCCAGCAGGATTTCATTCTTCTTGGCGACAGGGCTGGCGACGTCTTCCAGCACCAGCGATTCGGCAGGGCCGAAGGCTTTGCACAGCACGGCTTTCATCAGGGCTATTCCTTTGGGAGTGATGGCCGATAAGTGTAGGTGTGTGAATCAACGGGTCAACGAGCATGCCCGGCCCTGATAGTCAGCCATAAGCTTGTGCTTGCGCGGCGGGTCGTTATGCTAGGCCGCAAACCGGATAAGGAGCGAATTGTGAAAGCGTGGATCATGTTGTTGCTGGCCCTGTCTCTGCCTGTGGCAGCACTGGCCGAAGAAGCCAAAGAAGGCGAGGCGCCGAAAGTCAATTACATCACCCTGAGCCCGCCGTTCGTCGGCAACTATGGCCTCGACGGCACCGCCAAGCTTAAGGTCTACAAGGCCGATGTGGCCCTGCGCGTAACTGGCGAAGAGGCGACCAAACTGGTCAAGGCCAACGAGCCGCTGATCCGCAATCAGCTGGTGGCGTTGTTCACTCAGCAGTCGACCGAGGCGATGGGCAGCATCGAGGGCAAGGAAAAGCTGCGTCAGGAAGCGTTGAAGCAGACCCAGCAGGTCATGAATGACGAGACCGGCAAGCCTGTTGTTGAGGATCTGTTGTTCAACAACCTGATCATTCAGTAAGTCATTCGCTGTCCGGGCTGGCCTCTTCGCGAGCAGGCTCGCTCCCACATTGGACTGCATGTTCCTGTGGGAGCGAGCCTGCTCGCGAAAGCTATTTATCCGGCATAAATGAATCAGGGTTTGAGCCCGATAACCGCCGTCCACTGTTCTGGTGTAACCGGCATCACCGACAACCGTGAGCCCTTCTGCACCAATGGCATCTCTGCCAGCGCCGTCTGCTGCTTCAGATAATCCAGCTTCAACACCCGTTTGAACGTCTCGACATGCTCGACATCGATCGCGCTCCAGGCATTTTTTTCTGCTGTAGCCTTCGGATCGAAGTAATGGCTCTGCGGCTCCAGCGCCGTCGGATCGGGATACGCTGCTTGGATAATTTTGCCAATCCCGGCAATCCCCGGCTCGGGGCAGCTGGAATGGTAGAAAAAGAACTCGTCACCGACCGCCATCGCCCGCAGGAAGTTGCGTGCCTGATAGTTGCGAACCCCGTCCCAGCGCGCCTTGCCGAGCTTTTCCAGACCCTTGATCGAGAGTTCGTCGGGCTCTGATTTCATCAGCCAATAGGCCATGTGGTGTGCTCCTGAAGCGGTCATTGGGCAGGTTGTCGGGCAATTTTATGACAAACCGACAGTCGGTTGACGTCAGCGTTTGCGCACAGGTTCACGTTGCCGCAAAATGCCGGCCTTTAAAGCTTGACGCTGCTGCACGGCCTACGAACGGAAACCGCTGCTGTCATCGTGATGATGTGCCTTGAGGGGGGCAATCGATGAAACGCAAACCGGATTTGCTATGGACTTTGGTAATTTTGTTTGGCCTGGGCGTGGTAACCACCGGTTACGCGCAGAGCCTGTGGGCGAACAAGGCCGACGCGCCGATTGAAGTGGCGCAACAGGTGCAACAGTCGACCGCTTTCAAACGCTGAACCTGTCTCTTCGACGCCGCTGTTCCATGCGGCGTCTACTCTGCGAAATACCACGCCTTGTCGGTGACCGTGCCTTGTAACGGCACATCCCAGCTCGCCTGCGCCAGACGCTCGACTTTCTGACACTCATGGGCCAGGCCCAGCAGCGTCGGCTTGCGCCAGTTCTTGCGCCGGGCCAGATAGGCGAGGCTGCGATCATAAAACCCGCCGCCCATGCCCAAGCGTCCGCCGACATCGTCAAACCCCACCAGCGGCAACAGCACCAGATCCAGCGTCCAGACCTTGCGTTGCCGAGCCAGATTGGCCCGGGGCTCGAGGATGCGGAAACGATTGGGCGTGAGCTTTTCGCCGGGGCGGATGCGCTGGAAGACCATTTTCGTTCGTGGCCACGCGCTGAGTACCGGCAGATAAGTCGCCTTGCCGCGACGCTGGGCTTCGCGCAGGAGCAGGCGCGGATCGATTTCACCGTCGGTGGGCAAATACAGAGAGATATGTTTCGCCCGGCGAAAGTGCGGGTCTTGCGCCAATTGCCGGAACAGGCCTTTGGCAGCCCGGCGTTGTTCGCCCGGCGTCAGTGCGCGGCGCGCCTTGCGCAGCAGGCGGCGGAGTTGCGGGCGGGGCAGCAGCGCGGGTTCGGTCATGGTTCGGCTTCGGCAGGTGGATGCAAAAACGTACGCATAAAAAATCCGATGTCGGCATACACCGACATCGGATTCGAATCAGGCTCCCCGGATGAACCGCTGTCAACTCAGCCCTTGAACCCGAAAGTTCAAGGTGGAAGAAGCAGTAGACTTTAAGGCTTTCCGTCTAGCGGACATGCACACCAGCCCAACGTGCAACTTCCAGGGTAGTGCGAATCGGCTCCGGGACATCGTCAACTGGCAAGCACCCCAGGGAGTGCCGCGAGTATACCTCAAGCTGTCAGTCGAATCAGCCCTTGGCGGTGTTCTGATCGTCGGCCAGAACCAGATCGACACGATCGAGCAAGTCGCGTACCTGTTCGCGGGTCGAACCGCTGGCCTGGATATCCGGGCGCTCTTCTTTGTGCAACAGGTCGTGGGTGATGTTCAGCGCGGCCATCACGGCAATGCGATCGGCGCCGATGACTTTGCCGCTGCTGCGGATCTCGCGCATCTTGCCGTCCAGGTAGCGGGCGGCACTGACCAGATTGCTGCGTTCTTCCGGCGGGCAGATGATCGAATACTCTTTGTCGAGGATCTGCACGGTAACGCTATTGCTTGAACTCATGAGTCTTGCTCCAGGGCCTTGAGGCGCGAAATCATCGATTCGACCTTACGCCGGGCGATTTCGTTTTTTTCAATGAGGTGAGCGCGTTCCTCGCGCCAGGTTTTTTCCTGAGCTAGTAAGAGTGCGTTTTGACTCTTAAGTTGCTCGACTCGGCCAATCAGCAGTTCGAGTCTGGCCATCAGCGCTTGCAGGTCGGTGTCTTCCATTGGGTCCACGTGTTCGTCTGATGGGTGGTGACTGGCGGACAGCCTTTAATGGTCTTGGCGGGGC
Organism: Pseudomonas sp. Sample_21; assembly: GCF_004307525.1. NCBI lineage: Bacteria > Pseudomonadati > Pseudomonadota > Gammaproteobacteria > Pseudomonadales > Pseudomonadaceae > Pseudomonas > Pseudomonas sp. Sample_21. The sequence goes on from NZ_RCNZ01000138.1 coordinate 172,000, forward strand.
TGTCGATGTAGGATACAAGGCCTTCATTCTAGACATAGCGCCGTCTGGCGCCTAGCTGCCCATGACCATTGCGAATTCCCCGTACCAAGCCTTTGCCACCCTGCTGACTGCCAGCGGCCACAACGTCTCGCCTGCCGAACTGCACGGCGTGCTGCTCGGGCGCAGTTGCGCCGGGGCCGGCTTCGATCACGAAGGCTGGCTGATCGACGCCGCCGAACTGCTCGAAGGCGACATCCAGGACAACGTCCGCAACGCCCTGATCGGCCTGCAGGAGATGGTCAAAGGCGAGCTGACCGGCGACGACGTCACCGTCGTTCTGTTGCTGCCGACCGACGATGCGCCGCTGGCCGACCGCGCTGCTGCACTGGGCGAGTGGTGCCAGGGCTTCCTCAGCGGTTTCGGCCTGAACTGCCGCGACAGCAGCATGCTCAGCACTGAAGCCACCGAAGTGCTGCAGGATCTGGCAGCCATTTCCCAGGTGCAGGACGCGCTGGAAGAATCCGAAGACGGCGAATCCGACTACATGGAAGTCATGGAATACCTGCGCGTCGCGCCGTTGCTGCTGTTCTCGGAAACCAAAAAAGCCGATGTGCCGCCAGCCGCCAAGCCGTCGCTGCATTAATCGCGTGCCAGGGAAAGCCATCTGCCCATGACCCACATCCCCAAAGCGGAATACAGCCGTCGCCGCAAGGCCCTGATGGCGCAGATGGAACCCAACAGCATCGCGATCCTGCCCGCCGCCGCGGTGGCAATCCGCAACCGCGACGTCGAGCATGTTTACCGTCAGGACAGCGACTTCCAGTACCTCAGCGGTTTTCCCGAGCCACAAGCCGTCATCGTTCTGATGCCCGGTCGCGAGCACGGCGAGTACATCCTGTTCTGTCGTGAACGCAACGCCGAACGCGAATTGTGGGATGGCCTGCGCGCAGGGCAGGAAGGCGCGATCCGCGAGTACGGCGCCGACGATGCTTTTCCGATTACCGACATTGACGACATCCTCCCAGGCCTGATCGAAGGCCGCGACCGGGTGTATTCGGCGATGGGCAGCAATCCCGAATTCGATCGGCACCTGATGGACTGGATCAACGTGATCCGCTCCAAGGCGCACCTCGGCGCGCAGCCGCCGAATGAATTCGTTGCCCTGGATCATCTGCTGCACGACATGCGCCTGTATAAATCGGCGGCAGAAGTGAAGGTGATGCGCGAAGCCGCGCGGATCTCCGCGCAAGCGCATATCCGCGCGATGCAGGCCAGTCGTCCGGGGCTGCATGAATACAGCCTCGAAGCCGAACTGGATTATGAATTCCGCAAGGGCGGGGCGAAGATGCCGGCCTACGGTTCGATCGTCGCCGCCGGGCGCAACAGCTGCATCCTGCATTACCAGCAGAATGACGCGTTGCTCAAGGACGGCGATCTGGTGTTGATCGACGCCGGTTGCGAGATCGACTGCTACGCCAGCGACATCACCCGCACGTGGCCGGTCAACGGCAAGTTTTCGCCGGAGCAGAAGGCGATCTACGAGTTGGTGCTGGCTTCCCAGGAAGCGGCATTTGCCGAGATCGCCCCGGACAAGCACTGGAATCAGGCGCACGAAGCCACGGTTCGAGTGATTACCACAGGGCTGGTGAAACTCGGTTTGCTAAAAGGCGAGGTCGACGAGTTGATTGCGAGCGAAGCTTACAAAGCTTTCTACATGCACCGCGCCGGCCACTGGCTTGGCATGGATGTGCATGACGTTGGCGAGTACAAGGTCGGCGGCGAATGGCGTGTGCTGGAGGTCGGCATGGCGCTGACCGTGGAGCCTGGCATCTACATCGCGGCAGACAATCAGAACGTGGCGAAGAAATGGCGCGGTATTGGCGTGCGTATCGAGGATGACGTGGTCGTGACCCGATCCGGTTGTGAAATCCTCACCAGCGGCGTGCCGAAAACCGTCGCCGAGATCGAAGCGCTGATGGCACAAGCAAGGACACACGCAGCATGAGTCGAGTCAATCTGGCAATCATCGGTGGCGGTCTGGTCGGCGCCAGTCTGGCGTTGGCGTTGCAGGCCGGGGCCAAGGCGCAGGGCTGGAAAATCGTCCTGATCGAACCGTTCGCCCCCGGCGACAGCTGGCAGCCGAGCTACGACGCCCGCTCCTCGGCGTTGTCGTTCGGCTCGCGGCAGATTTATCAGCGCCTGGGCGTGTGGCAGGAAATATCCCGCCGCGCCGAGCCGATCAAACAGATTCATGTCTCCGACCGTGGCCGTTTCTCCACCGCGCGCTTGTCGGCGATGGAAGAGGGTGTGCCAGCGCTCGGTTACGTGGTGGAAAACGCCTGGCTCGGCCAGTGCCTGTGGCAGCACCTCGACAAAGACGTGATCACGTGGCGCTGCCCGGCGGAAGTCACGCGCATGGAACCGTTGGCCGATGGCTACCGCCTGACCCTCAACGACGAAACCACACTGGAATGCGATCTCGCGGTACTCGCCGATGGCGGCCGCTCCGGGTTGCGCGAACAGTTGGGCATCAACGTGCGCAAGCGCCCGTACAACCAGAGCGCACTGATCGCCAACATCACCCCGAGTGAAGCGCACAACGGCATGGCCTTCGAGCGCTTTACCGACGAAGGCCCAATGGCCCTGCTGCCGCTGCCGGACAATCGCTGCGCGCTGGTCTGGACCCGTCTGGGCATGGACGCGCAGCGTCTGACTGAATTGAGCGAGCGTGATTTTCTCAGCGAGCTGCAAGGCGTGTTCGGTTACCGCCTCGGCACTTTGAAACAGGTCGGCGCACGGCATCTTTATCCGCTGTCACTGATCGAAGCTGAAGAACAGGTGCGCTCGCATCTGGCCGTACTTGGCAACGCCGCACACAGCCTGCACCCGATCGCCGGCCAGGGCTTCAACCTGTCGCTGCGTGACGCCGATGCCTTGGCTGCCGCGCTGCTTGCGAGTGATAAGCCGCTGGGCGACTTCGCCACGTTGCAGGCCTATCGCGAACGGCAGCGCCTCGATCAGGACCTGACGGTGGGCTTCTCCGATCAGGTCACGCGCCTGTTCGGCAGCACCCAGCCGCTGGTGTCGCTGGGGCGCAATCTCGGCCTGCTCGGCCTCGACCTGCTGCCGCCAGCCAAACGCTGGTTCGCCCGGCAGGCGATGGGCCTGGGAACCCGTCCGGATGCTTGAGTGGCTGAGCAAAAAATTCGGCAAGGCACGATTGATGCGCTGGGTAATGACCTTCTACCCGCCGTATCTCGGCGCCGGAGTGCACGTTCGGCACATCAGTGACGACTTTCGCGATGTGCAGGTGTCCATGGGGTTGGGCTGGTACAACCGCAACTATGTCGGCACCCAGTTTGGCGGCAGTCTGTATTCGATGGTCGACCCGTTCTTCATGTTGATGCTCATGGAAAACCTCGGTCCGAAGTACATCGTCTGGGACAAGGCCGCCGACATCGATTTCATTGCGCCGGGCAAAGGCCCGGTGTTCGCCCGGTTCAACATCGACCAGACCCTGCTCGACGAGATCCGCCGGCAGACCGCCAACGGCGATAAATACCTGCCGCAGTTGCAGGTCGACATTCATGACGGCGCCGGCAACCTTGTGGCGCGGGTCGGTAAAACCCTTTACGTGCGGCTCAAGCCGCAAGCGAGACAGGCCTAAAGCATGGAAATGCGCGCAGATCTGCTGATTGTCGGAGCCGGAATGGTCGGCAGCGCCCTGGCGCTGGCGCTACAGGACAGTGGGCTGGAAGTGCTGTTGCTCGACGGCAGCCCGTTGAGCGTGAAGCCGTTCGATGCCGAGGCGGCGTTCGAACCGCGCGTCAGCGCATTGTCGGCGGCGAGCCAGCGCATTCTCGAGCGCCTTGGCGTCTGGGACGGCATCGCCCAGCGGCGCAGCAGCCCGTACACCGACATGCACGTCTGGGACGGCAGCGGCACCGGGCAGATTCATTTCTCGGCGAGCAGCGTACATGCCGATGTGCTCGGCCACATCGTCGAAAACCGCGTGGTCCAGGATGCGCTGCTCGAGCGTTTGCATGATTGCGACCTGGGCATGCTGGCCAATGCGCGGCTGGAGCAGATGCGTCGCTCCGGCGACGACTGGCTGCTGACCCTGGCCGATGGCCGCACCTTGCGCGCGCCGCTGGTGATCGCGGCGGACGGCGCCAATTCAGCGGTGCGCCGTCTGACCGGCGTGGCGACCCGCGAGTGGGATTATCTGCATCACGCCATCGTCACCAGCGTGCGCTGCAGCCAGCCGCACCGCAAAACCGCCTGGCAGCGCTTTACCGATCACGGGCCGCTGGCGTTTTTGCCACTGGAGCGTGACGGTCAGCAGGACTGGTGCTCGATCGTCTGGTCGACCACACCGGCTGAAGCCGAGCGCTTGATGGCGCTGGAAGAGACTGCGTTTTGCGCTGAGCTGGAGCGAGCCTTCGAGGGACGCCTCGGTGAAGTCATCAGCGCCGACCCGCGTCTGTGCGTGCCGTTGCGTCAGCGTCACGCCAAGCGCTACGTCGCTGAGGGCCTGGTCTTGATCGGTGATGCGGCGCACACCATTCACCCCTTGGCCGGGCAGGGTGTGAACCTTGGTTTCCTCGATGCAGCGGTGCTGGCGGAAGTGTTGCTGCAAGCGCATGAGCGCGGTGAGCGACTGGCAGACGTGAAGGTGCTGAGCCGCTACGAGCGTCGGCGTATGCCGCACAATCTGGCGCTGATGGCGGCGATGGAAGGCTTCGAGCGGTTGTTCCAGGCCGACCCGCTGCCGCTGCGCTGGTTGCGCAATGCCGGGTTGAAGCTGGTCGAGCAGATGCCCGAGGCGAAGGCGTTGTTTGTGCGCGAGGCGCTGGGGTTGACCGGGGATCTTCCAGCTCTGGCAAAGCCCTGACCGCCTCATTGAGGCTGATGGCCCCTTCGCGAGCAGGCTCGCTCCCACAGTTGAGATGCATTCCAATGTGGGAGCGAACCTGCTCGCGAAAGCGTCCGCCCACTTACCGCAGTTTTGAGTCGTGCAACATCTGGTAACGCCTTCCCCCAGTGTTCGATTGTGGTGGTAAATGTGAGTCCTTATCATTTGGCCCACATTTCCCGACCGTGAGACCACTCCCATGTTGGCATCCAAGCGTCTTCTGACCGCACTGGCCTTGACCCTGATCGGCAGCACCACTGCCCAGGCCGCCGATGAGGTGGTGGTTTACTCGTCGCGTATCGATGAGCTGATCAAACCGGTATTCGATGCCTACACCGCCAAGACCGGGGTGAAGATCAAGTTCATCACCGACAAGGAAGCGCCGCTGATGCAGCGCATCAAGGCCGAAGGTGAAAACGCCACCGCCGATCTGCTGCTCACCGTCGATGCCGGCAACCTGTGGCAGGCCGAGCAGATGGGCATCCTCCAGCCGTTCACTTCGAAAACCATCGACACCAATATTCCCGCGCAATATCGCTCGTCCACCCACGCGTGGACCGGCCTGAGCCTGCGCGCGCGGACCATCGCCTATTCCACCGAGCGGGTGAAGCCGGGCGAACTGACCACCTATGAAGCGCTGGCCGACAAGAATTGGGAAGGCCGCCTGTGCCTGCGCACGGCGAAGAAGGTCTACAACCAGTCGCTGACCGCGACCATGATCGAAGTTCACGGCGCCGAGAAGACCGAGAAAATCCTCAAGGGCTGGGTCAACAACCTGTCCACTGACGTGTTCTCCGATGACGTTGCGGTGCTGGAAGCGATCAACGCCGGGCAGTGTGACGTTGGCATCGTCAACACCTACTACTACGGTCGCCTGCACAAGCAGAAGCCTGAACTGCCGGTGAAACTGTTCTGGCCGAACCAGGCTGATCGCGGTGTGCATGTGAACCTGTCGGGCATCGGCCTGACCAAGCATGCACCGCACCCGGAAGCGGCCAAGGCTTTGGTCGAATGGATGACCACGCCTGAGGCACAGAAGATTTTTGCCGACGTGAACCAGGAATTCCCGGCCAACCCGGCGGTGGCACCCTCGGAAGAAGTGGCGGCGTGGGGCAAGTTTGTTGCCGATACCTTGCCGGTAGAAGTGGCGGGCAAACGTCAGGCCGAGGCGATCCGGATGATGGATCGGGCGGGGTGGAACTGAGGCGTTTCGTGTAACTGTTGATCTTTCAAGATCGCTCCCTCACCCCAGCCCTCTCCCGGAGGGAGAGGGAGCCAACTTGTGTTGCTTTCGAAACTTGAGTTCGACTCAATATCTCAGGTCGATGTAGTTTGCATGAGCACCTCGGTCAGTTCCCTCTCCCTCCGGGAGAGGGCTAGGGTGAGGGCAGCAATCCCAACCTGAAATACGCAATCCAAGAACACCCCAATCCCTCCAGAGACCCAAAAGTGGCCCACCCCGCCCAACGCCGCTGGTACCCCATCGTCTTCGCCATCGCCGCGCTGGTGTTGTTGCCGCTGAGCGTGCTGTTGTTGTCGTGGCAGACCATCGATCAGCAGATCTGGTCGCACCTGTGGCAAACCCAGATGCCGCGTCTGCTCGGCAATACCCTGACGCTGATCCTCGGCGTCGGGGTCGGCGTGACCCTGCTGGGTGTCAGCCTCGCCTGGCTGACCAGTCTCTGTGAATTCCCCGGTCGGCGCTGGCTCGACTGGGCGCTGATGCTACCCTTCGCCATCCCTGCGTATGTACTGGCGTTCGTCTTCGTCGGCCTGCTCGATTTCGCCGGCCCCGTGCAAACCCTGCTGCGCGAATGGTTCGGCAGCGGTCTGCGCCTGCCACGGGTGCGTTCCACCGGCGGGGTGATCGTGGTGCTGGTGTTGGTCTTTTATCCCTACGTTTATCTGATGGCGCGCACCGCGTTTCTGGCTCAGGGCAAAGGCCTGATGGAAGCGGCGCGGGTGCTCGGGCAATCGCCGTGGCAGGCGTTCTGGCGGGTCGCGTTGCCGATGGCGCGTCCGGCGATCGGCGCGGGCGTGGCGCTGGCGCTGATGGAAACCCTCGCCGATTTTGGCGCGGTGTCGGTGTTCAACTTCGACACCTTCACCACGGCCATCTACAAAACCTGGTACGGCTTCTTCAGCCTGCCCAGCGCCGCACAACTGGCCAGTCTGTTGCTGCTGGTGGTGATGCTGGTGCTGTACGGCGAGCGCCGTGCGCGCGGGGCGAATCGGGCCAGCAATGAGCGGCCACGGGTGAAAGCGCTGTATCACCTGCGCGGGCTCAAGGCGTTGGCGGCGACAGGCTGGTGTGGAATGGTATTCGCCTGCGCCTTCGTCATCCCGGTGCTGCAACTGATCGTGTGGTTCTGGCAGCGCGGACGCTTCGATCTGGATGAGCGCTACGCCGGACTGATTCTGCACACGCTGTACTTGGGCGCGATGGCCGCGCTGATCACCGTCAGCGTTGCGCTGTTGCTGGCGTTTGCCCGGCGTCTGGCGCCGACCCCAGCCATCAACTCCGGCGTCGGTCTGGCCAATCTCGGCTACGCCTTGCCCGGTTCGGTGCTGGCGGTGTCGATCATGCTTGCCTTCAGTTATCTGGATCGTGAACTGGTGATTCCGCTCTCCGCCTGGCTCGGCGGTGCCGGCAAACCGTTGCTGCTCGGCAGCCTCGCGGCGTTGCTGATGGCTTATCTGGTGCGCTTCATTGCTGTCGCCTACGGGCCGCTGGAAAGCAGTCTGGCGCGTATACGGCCATCTTTGCCCGAAGCGGCACGTAGCCTGGGTGTCAGTGGGCCGCGACTGTTTTTCAAAGTGTATCTGCCGCTGTTGCTGCCCGGCACCTTGAGCGCCGCGTTGCTGGTGTTCGTCGATGTGCTCAAGGAAATGCCCGCGACCCTGCTGATGCGCCCGTTTGGCTGGGACACGCTGGCGGTGCGCATCTTCGAAATGACCAGCGAAGGCGAATGGGCGCGCGCCTCATTGCCGGCATTGACGCTGGTGCTGGTCGGGTTGGTGCCGGTGATCGGATTGATTCGACGTTCGGCGCACCGAAACACTTAGTCGTCAGTCCTACATCATGCGGCTACAATGCGCGGCATTCGGTGCGGTTCGTCTGACAGACCCGTGCGCTGGAATCGGCTGAAAGCCTTATTCATCAAGGCTTTCAGCCGTATAGCGGCGGTCCGCACCCTCGCCACGCCCGGAAGGAGAAACCCATGGGACAGCGTACGCCTCTGTATGACCTGCACCTCGCGCTCGGCGCGAAGATGGTCGATTTTGGCGGTTGGGACATGCCACTGCATTACGGCTCGCAGGTCGAGGAGCACCACGAAGTGCGCCGCGATTGCGGGGTGTTCGATGTTTCCCATATGACCGTGATCGATGTCAACGGCGCCCAGGCCAAAGCCTGGCTCCAGCATTTGCTGGCCAACGACGTCGAACGTCTGCACCGCCCCGGCCGGGCGTTGTACAGCACCATGCTCAATGAGCGCGGTGGCATCGTCGACGACATGATCGTCTATCGCCTCGACGACGCGTACCGGCTGGTGTTCAACGCCTCGACCCGCGATCAGGATCTGGCCTGGATGAACGCCCAGCTCGGCGCCTACGACGTGCAACTGCACGAGCGCGCCGAGCTGGCGATGCTCGCCATCCAGGGCCCGCAGGCCCGGCACAAGATTGCCGAACTGGTCACCCAGTCCCGTGCCACGCTGATCCAGCAACTCAAACCTTTCGAAGGCGCCATCGACGGCGACTGGTTCATCGCGCGTACCGGTTACACCGGTGAGGATGGCCTGGAAATCTGCCTGCCCGCGAATCAGGCGCCGGGTTTCTTCAACGACCTCGTCGGCGCCGGCATTTCGCCGATTGGCCTCGGTGCCCGTGACACCTTGCGGGTCGAGGCTGGGATGAACCTGTACGGTCAGGACATTCATCAGGACGTTTCACCGCTGGCCTCGAACATGGCCTGGAGCATCGCCTGGGAGCCGGCCTCGCGGCAGTTCATCGGCCGCGCGGCGCTGGAGGCGGAAAAAGCCGCCGGTGTGGCGCACAAACTGGTCGGTCTGGTACTGGAAGAACGCGGGGTTTTGCGTGCTCACCAGGTGGTTCGCATCGCCGATGTTGGCGAAGGGGAGATCACCAGTGGTAGTTTCTCTCCTACGCTGAGCAAATCGATTGCCCTGGCGCGTGTTCCGATGGCAACCGCCGACCGCGCCGAAGTGGAAATCCGTGGCAAGTGGTATCCGGTGCGAGTGGTCAAACCGACCTTCGTGCGCCATGGCAAAACCTTGATCTAACCTTTTCTGGCGGGCATGACCGCTGACCAATTTCCGAGGAACCGAAGATGAGCGATATCCCTGCCGAACTGCGATTTGCCGAAAGTCATGAATGGGCGCGTTTGGAAGCCGACGGCACCGTCACTGTGGGCATCAGCGATCACGCGCAGGAAGCGCTGGGCGACGTGGTGTTCGTCGAGCTGACCGAAGTCGGCAAGGTGTTCGCCGCCGGTGATCAATCCGGCGTGGTCGAGTCGGTGAAAGCCGCCTCCGACATCTACGCCCCGGTCAGCGGTGAGGTCATCGCGATCAACGAAGACCTGAGCGGCTCGCCCGAACTGCTGAACTCCGACCCGTACGGCGCGTGGATCTTCAAGCTCAAGCCAAGCGACAAGGCCGAGCTGGACAAGCTGCTGGATGCGGCGGCTTACAAGGCTGCCATCGGCGAGTAACTTGCCGGCGCGCCCCAAAGCCCCGATTCGTCGGGGCTTTTTTATGGGCGACGAATATCCCTTTGTGGGAGTGAGCCTGCTCGCGAAAGCGCCATATCAGTCAATGCCAAGGTTTCTGAAACACCGCTTTCGCGAGCAGGCTCGCTCCCACAGGGGCGGCGTGATCTTGAAAATTCGCCTGCTATGCTGGTTTGACCGTGTCGATTGACGCCAAGCGCCAGCCAGGAGAGCCCGTCATGTCCCAGTCGCCGTCCCTGAGCCAGTTACGCGATCCCGAAGCCTTTCTGCGCCGCCACCTCGGCCCGGATGCCGCCGAGCAGCAGGCGATGCTCGACAGCCTCGGCCTGGGCAGTCGCGCCGAGCTGATCGAGCAGACCGTGCCGCCGGGCATTCGCTTCAATCGCGCACTGGATCTGCCGCCGGCACTCGACGAACAGACTGCGCTGGCGAAACTGCGCGGTTATGCCGAGCAGAATCAGCTGTTCACCAGCCTGATCGGCATGGGCTATCACGGCACTGTCACGCCGACCGTCATCTTGCGCAACGTGCTGGAAAATCCCGGTTGGTACACCGCGTACACCCCATATCAACCAGAGATCGCCCAGGGCCGGCTCGAAGCGTTGCTCAATTTTCAGCAACTGACGATCGACCTCACCGGCCTGGAACTGGCCAACGCCTCGCTGCTCGATGAGGCTACCGCAGCGGCCGAAGCCATGGCTTTGGCCAAGCGCGTGGCGAAGTCGAAGAGCAATCTGTTTTTTGTGGATGAAAATTGCCATCCGCAAACTCTCTCCGTGGTACAGACCCGCGCCGAAGGTTTCGGCTTCGAGCTGATCGTCGACGCGGTGGATAACCTGGCGCAGCACGAGGTGTTCGGCGCGCTGCTGCAATACCCCGACACCCACGGCGAAATCCGCGATCTCAAACCCTTGATCAACCACCTGCACGCACAACAGGCCCTGGCCTGCGTCGCCACCGATTTGCTCAGCCTGCTGGTGCTGACGCCGCCGGGTGAGTTGGGTGCCGATGTGGTGTTCGGTTCGTCCCAGCGTTTCGGTGTGCCGATGGGTTATGGCGGCCCGCACGCGGCGTTCTTCGCCAGCCGCGAGGAATACAAACGGGCGATTCCGGGGCGGATCATCGGTGTGTCGAAAGATGCTCGCGGCAACGTCGCGCTGCGCATGGCCCTGCAAACCCGCGAGCAACACATCCGCCGCGAGAAAGCCAATTCGAACATCTGCACCGCGCAGGTGCTGCTGGCCAATATCGCCAGTTGCTACGCGGTGTATCACGGCCCGGAGGGTTTGAAGCGTATCGCCCAGCGCGTGCATCGCCTGACCTGCATCCTCGCGGCGGGACTCGAGCGCAACGGCATCAAACGGCTCAACAGGCAGTTCTTCGACACGCTGACTCTGGAGGTCGGCGGTGGGCAAACGGCGATCATCGAAAGTGCTCAGGCAGCGCAGATCAACCTGCGCATTCTTGGTCGTGGCCGCGTCGGTCTGAGTCTGGACGAGACCTGTGATGAACACACCGTGGCGAAGCTGTTCGATGTGCTGCTCGGCGCCGATCACGGCCTGAGCGTTGATGCGCTTGATGCGCAGGACATCGCCTCGGGAATTCCCGACGAACTCCAGCGCAGTACGCCGTATCTGCAACACCCGGTGTTCAACGCTCACCACAGCGAAACCGAGATGCTGCGTTACCTCAAACAGCTGGAAAACAAGGATCTGGCGCTCAACCAATCGATGATCCCGCTAGGCTCGTGCACGATGAAACTCAACGCCACCAGCGAGATGATCCCGATTACCTGGCCGCAGTTCGCCCATCTGCATCCGTTTGTGCCGAGGGAGCAGGCTGTCGGTTACACGCTGATGATCGAAGAGCTTGAGCGTTGGCTCTGCGCGATTACCGGTTTCGATGCGATCTGCATGCAGCCCAACTCCGGCGCGCAGGGCGAATACGCCGGGCTCCTGGCGATCCGTAAATATCACGAGAGCCGGGGGGAGGGCGCGCGGGATATCTGCCTGATTCCGTCGTCGGCCCACGGCACCAATCCAGCGTCGGCGCAGATGGCCGGGATGCGTGTGGTGATTGTCGAATGCGATGAGGCGGGCAACGTTGATCTGGATGATTTGCAGCTGAAAGCCGCGGAGGCCGGGAATAAGTTGTCGTGCCTGATGGCGACCTATCCGTCGACCCACGGGGTTTACGAGGAAGGCATCAGTGAAATCTGCGCAGTGATTCACCAGCATGGCGGCCAGGTGTATATGGATGGCGCCAATCTCAATGCCCAGGTCGGCCTGGCCAGGCCGGCGGACATCGGCGCCGACGTGTCGCACATGAACCTGCACAAGACCTTTTGCATTCCCCATGGCGGCGGCGGGCCGGGCATGGGCCCGATCGGGGTTCGTGCGCATCTGGCGCCGTTCGTCGCCAATCATCCGGTGGTGCCGATTGACGGGCCGCTGGCGCAGAACGGCGCAGTCAGCGCAGCGCCGTGGGGCAGTGCGAGCATTTTGCCGATCAGTTGGATGTACATCGCCATGATGGGCCCGCAACTGGCGGACGCCAGCGAGGTGGCGATTCTGGCGGCGAATTATCTGGCGCAGCATTTATCCGGCGCGTTCCCGGTGCTCTACACCGGGCGCAATGGTCGTGTGGCGCATGAATGCATTCTTGATCTGCGCCCACTGAAGGCGCAGACCGGCATCAGCGAGGAAGACGTCGCCAAGCGGCTGATGGATTACGGCTTCCACGCGCCGACCATGTCCTTCCCGGTACCGGGTACGTTGATGGTCGAGCCGACCGAGAGCGAGTCCAAGGCAGAGCTCGACCGCTTCATCGCGGCGATGCTGAGCATTCGTGCCGAGATCAATGAAGTGCAGAAGGGCAACTGGCCGGGCGAAGACAACCCGCTCAAACGCGCGCCGCATACGCTGGCCGATGTCACAGGGATCTGGGAACGGCCCTACAGCATCGAACAGGGCATTACCCCGGATGCGCACACTCGATTGCACAAATATTGGCCAGCGGTGAATCGGGTGGATAACGTCTACGGCGATCGCAATCTGTATTGCGCCTGTGTCCCGGTGGAGGATTACCGCTGATCTCTAAATCCACCACCGTCCCTGTGGGAGCGAGCCTGCTCGCGAAAGCAATCGTCCAGCCAGCATTTTCGGTGACTGGCTCACCGCTTTCGCGAGCAGGCTCGCTCCCACAAGGCATGGTGGTGAGGCGGTAATCCGGGCAAAAAAATGCCGCTCGATCGAGCGGCATTTTTGAGGGTGCGAGGCTTACTCGGAAGCCACGGCGTTCTTCGCCAGAATCGCGTTCGCCAGTTCCATGTCCGAAGCCTGCAGGCCAGGGTTGTCGGCGCGGACTTTCTGCATCGCTGCTTCCAGGTACGGGCCACGGATGCCGCCGTCGCTGGCGACGAAGCTGCCGGCGTCGTCCTGGGCGGCGACGATCAGCTTGTGATCCTTGAACGTCAGGTAGGTCGAACCGGTGGTGGCGCCGGAGGAGATGACGTTACGCCAAAAGCTGTCCGCCATGGCCGAACCAACGGGAAGCGACAGCAGGGCCAAGGTGGCGACAGCGAGTTTGAGACGCATGATGAGGTGACTCCTGGGATTGACTACGGCGTTGGATAGCCGATCCCCGATCCAGTTCCGTGCTGAATTATTTCAACTCACTTTGCGGTGTCACCCGCAGCACTTCCTCCACCGTGGTCAGCCCCGCCGCAACTTTCTGCGCGCCGGACAGGCGCAGGCTGCGCATGCCTTCCTTGAAGGCCTGACGCCTGATCGCGGTGAGGTCGGTGTCCGGGGTGATCAGCGCTTTGAGGCTGTCGCTCAGTTGCATGATTTCGTAGACCCCGGCGCGGCCGCGATAGCCGGTGTCGCGGCATTCCAGGCAACCGATCGCCCGTTGCGCATTGCTCGGCAGCGGCGCTTGCCAGGGCCGGGTCAGGGTTTGCCAGTCTTCATCTTCGAGCGTCAGCGGCGCCTTGCAGTGCGGGCACAACGTGCGCACCAGACGCTGAGCCATAACGCCGAGCACGGTGGCTTTGATCAGGTAATGCGGCACGCCCAGTTCGAGCAAACGGCTGATCGCGCTTGGCGCGTCGTTGGTGTGCAGGGTGGACAGGACCAAGTGCCCTGTGAGCGCGGCCTGAATCGCCATTTCCGCAGTTTCCAGATCGCGGATCTCGCCGATCATGATGATGTCCGGGTCCTGCCGCATCAGCGCGCGCACTCCGGCGGCGAAGGTCAGTTCGATGTTGTGCTGCACCTGCATCTGGTTGAAGGCCGGCTCGACCATTTCGATCGGGTCTTCGATGGTGCAGAGGTTAACCTCCGGCGTCGCCAGTTTTTTCAGCGTGGTGTACAGGGTGGTGGTCTTGCCCGAGCCGGTCGGCCCTGTGACCAGAATGATGCCGTTGGGCTGGCGGGTCATGTCCTGCCAGCGCCGCAGGTCGTCGGCGCTGAAACCCAACTGGTCGAAATTCTTCAGCAGCACTTCCGGGTCGAAAATCCGCATGACCATTTTTTCGCCGAACGCTGTCGGCAAAGTCGACAGCCGCAACTCCACTTCGCCGCCGTCCGGGGTCTTGGTCTTGACCCGGCCATCCTGGGGTTTGCGCTTTTCCGCGACGTTCATGCGGCCAAGACTTTTCAGGCGGCTGACGATCGCCATGGTCACCTGCGGCGGGAATTGATAGACGTTGTGCAGCACGCCGTCGATGCGAAAGCGCACGGTGCCGTGCTCGCGGCGCGGTTCGATGTGGATATCGCTAGCGCGCTGCTGGAAGGCGTACTGGAACAGCCAGTCGACGATGTTGACGATGTGCGCGTCGTTGGCGTCCGGCTCCTGATCGCTGGCGCCGAGGTTGAGCAGTTGTTCGAAGTTGCCGAGATTGCCGCTTTGGGCGTCGGCATTGCTGGCACCGCTGACCGATTTGGCCAGCCGGAAAAACTCGACGCTAAAGCGCTGGATGTCGACCGGGTTGGCCACGACACGTTTGATCGGCAGCTTCAATACGTGGGTCAGGTCGGCTTCCCAACCGCTGACGTAGGGCTGAGCGCTGGCCACGGTGACCGAGTCGCGGTCCACGGCGACGGCGAGAATCTTGTGCCGTTGCGCGAAGGCGTAAGACATCAGCGGTGTGATCGCCGCGACGTTGATTTTCAACGGATCGATGCGCAAATACGGCTGACCGGCCTGTTGCGCCAGCCACAGGGTCAGGCTTTCCAGATCCAGATGTTTGCCCGGACGGCTGAGGTCGTCGAGTTGCTGGCTGGCGATGAATTCCAGCGGATGCATCTGCCCGTGAGCAGCATGGCGACGGCGGGCATTGAGCGCCTGTTCCGCCGCGTCCTGGCAGATGAAGCCTTGGGCGACCAGTTCCCGTAATACATCGTTGAGGTCCAGCCAGCGGTCCTGAGTGACAAATTGAACGGACATGCGGCTTTCCTTTTTAAGCGTCATGCGCAAAAGGATAGTCGTGGCCCCGCTGACCGTTGGGCCACTACCCGACGAAGCCGTTGCCGAATTTGTCAGCCGGCAGCCTGTGCGGGCGCCTGCCACGCCGTGTCGGCGTTGTGCAGGTCCACCGCGCAGACGCTGATCAGGTTACGCAGTTTCTCCGCGATCACTTGCGCGCGATGCCAGCTCAGGCCGCTCATGAGCAGATCGATCGACAGCAGATCGTCCTGGCGCTGGACCTTGACCTGCTCCGGCGTCAGAAATTGCAAGGCGAACAGATTCAACACGCGCACCAGCAGATCCGGCTCGGCCTCGGCGAGGATTTGGTATTGCGCCAGGCAGTGGGCGTTGTTGACGTTCCAGACATCAGCGCGGGCGGCGGGGCTGTTTACGGCTTCAAGGTGCGGCATGGCGAGTCTCCAAAATCACTGGAGAAATTTTTACATTCGGTGCGGGGTATTTCTTGGCTATGATCGGCGTCTGAACGGATTTATCGAAAGAGTTGATTCGTGAAAGCTGATCTTTGAGGATTTTTTATGCACAGCGAGCTGGACGCCTACGACCGCAAGATTCTCGCCTTGCTCCAGGAAGACGCTTCGCTGTCGAGCGCGCAGATCGCCGAGCAGGTGGGCCTGTCGCAATCGCCGTGCTGGCGGCGGATTCAGCGGATGAAGGAGGAGGGCATCATTCGCGGCCAGGTGACCTTGCTGGATCGCAAGAAGATCGGCCTGAACACGCAGATTTTTGCCGAGATCAAACTCAACGCTCATGGGCGTTCGAACTTCACCGAGTTCACCGAGGCGATTCGCGGCTTTCCGGAAGTGCTGGAGTGTTATGTGCTGATGGGGGCGGTGGATTTCATGCTGCGCATTGTCGCGGCGGATATCGAGGCGTACGAGCAGTTCTTTTTCGAGAAGCTGTCGCTGGTGCCGGGGATACAGGAAGTGAATTCGATCGTGGCGCTGTCGGAGATCAAGTCCACCACCAGCCTGCCGGTCTAGTGCGGATGGCCTTCGTGGCGAGGGGATTTATCCCCGCTGGGCTGCGCAGCAGTCCCCGCTTGATCGTTCCCACGCAGAGCGTGGGAACGATCGGGTGGGAAGGTGTTTAGCTGCGCAGGAGGATTTTCCAGGCGCGGTTCTGGTACACCGCAATCGCCTGATGCTTGCGTGCATCGAGCAGTTCGTCGGTGATGGTCGGCTCGTTGGCCAGTTGCGCCAGTTTGTTCAGCTCACCGTACAGGCGATCCATTTCCGGGATGTCCAGCACGTTGCGCGCATGGTGCAACCAGACCTGAATGCGCTCGATACGCGGCAGTTGTTCAGCAAGATCTTCCGGCTGCTGCTGATAGCGTTGCAGCTGCAGAGCAGTAGCTTCTTCGCCGAGCAGACGCGGCAACCAGCTGTGCAATTGCGCGTCACCCTGACGATTACCGCGAGTATTGCGGTCGGCGGTCCAGGTGCGGGCCAGCAGCCAGCGTGAAGCGTTCAGCGAGAACTGGCCCCAGCGCGGGTCTTCCAGCTCTTCGAGGAACTGCTCAGGCGCGGCCTTGCGCACGTCTTCGTCCTCGATGCCGACCTGCACCAACGGGCGCCAGTCTTCGAGCAAGGCATCGAGGGCCACGCGCAAATCGTGGGTCGACTGACGCGGCGCCGCCTGGCCGAGGCTGCTGAGCAGGGCGCGCATTTCCGCGAGGTTCTCGACCCAGTCCTGCAACAGGCGCCAGTGGCCGTTGAAACGATATTGTTCAGCCAGACGCTGGCTGCTGCCGAGCAGATGCCAGCTCAGCGCGGCGAAGGCGTCGTCGAGACGGGTTTCGCTGGTCAGCTGCGGCGCCGGGAGGCTCAGCGAGTAGCTGTTGGCGTCGTGCAGGCGATAACCGCGCTCAGCCTTGCTGATATCGCATGGCATCAGCGCCAGGGTTTCGGCCAGTTCGGCAGCCAGTTCCAGCAGCGCCGCAGGCTCGCCTTCGCGCAGTTCCAGTTCCAGCTCGCAGATCTCTTCCTTCTGCTTGCCAACCACCACGTGACCGAGGTCCAGCGCGGCTTCGATGACCACTTTGGTCTTGCCACGGCCCCAGGCGATTTCGGCGCGCTCGCGGACGAAATCGGTGGTGAAGATCGGCTTGAGGGTTTTCTTGTCCAGCTCGGCCAATGCCTCGGGCCAGCATTCGCCGTCGAGTTTCTTTACGTCGAGCTTGGCTTTCGGCAGTTTCCAGTCGTACTCGTTACGCTCGGACAGACCGGCGACGCTCTGGCCACGGGTCTTGAGGGTCTGAATCACTTCGTCACCGTCCTTGCGCAGGCGCAGTGCGACTTTGGCTTGGGCGAGGTCGCGCTCGGGGGTGTCGAAGTACTGGTTCATCAACTCACGGCGTTCCCAGCCACTTTTGTTGCGTTTCTTCAGCAGCGGGTGCTCGCGCAGGGCAGCGAGGGTTTCGCGGCTGACGCGGAGTTTGATTTCAGTTTCTTTTTGCATGGCCGGAACATCCAGAATCGGGAGCGCAGCCGGGGGAATGTGTGGCTGCCAAGGCCGTGCAGTGTACAGGAGTCAAACTTCCTACGCCCTGCGGCGGTTTATTCCGCGCGCCGGATGGTTCTATAGTGGGCCTCAATCCGGGACCTGGAGTCAGTGATGCCATTGCCGTCCATGCAAGACCAGTTCGCCGCGCTGATTGCCGCGCCATCGGTCAGCTGTACTCAACCGAACCTGGACCAGTCCAACCGCGCCGTCATTGATCTGCTCGCTGGCTGGCTCGGTGACCTGGGCTTCAGCTGCGATATCCGGCAGGTCAGCCCCGGCAAATTCAATCTGCTCGCCAGTTTCGGCAGCGGCCCCGGCGGCCTGGTGCTGGCCGGGCACAGCGACACCGTGCCGTACGACGACGCGTTGTGGCAGACCGACCCGCTGAAGCTCACTGAAGTCGATGGCCGCTGGGTCGGGCTGGGCAGCTGCGACATGAAGGGTTTCTTCGCGCTGATCATCGAAGCCGTACGGCCGCTGCTCGATCAGCCGTTCAAGCAACCGCTGCTGATCCTCGCCACCTGCGACGAAGAAAGCTCGATGTCCGGCGCTCGCGCGCTGGCCGAGGCCGGGCAGCCGCTGGGCCGCGCGGCGGTGATCGGCGAGCCGACCGGGCTCAAGCCGATTCGCATGCACAAAGGCATCATGATGGAGCGCATCGACATTCTCGGGCAGAGCGGCCACTCGTCTGATCCGCGTCTGGGCCACAGCGCCCTTGAAGCGATGCACGATGCCATCGGCGAACTGCGCGGTCTGCGCCTGTTGTGGCAGCGCGAATTCAGCAATCCACAATTCAGCGTGCCGCAACCGACGATGAACTTCGGCTGCATCCATGGCGGCGACAACCCCAATCGCATCTGCGGCCAGTGTTCGCTGGAGTTCGACCTGCGACCGCTGCCGGGCATGGACCCGAACCTGCTGCGCGCGGAAATCCTGCGCAAGCTCAACCCGGTGGCCGAGCGGCATAAGGTGAAAATCGATTACAAACCGCTGTTCCCGGAAGTACCGCCGTTCGAACAGTCAGAGGATGCCGAACTGGTGCGCATCGCCGAAAAGCTCACCGGCCATCGCGCCGAAGCAGTAGCGTTCGGCACCGAAGCGCCTTATCTTCAGCGCCTCGGCTGCGAAACCATCGTCCTCGGCCCCGGCGACATTGCCTGCGCGCATCAACCCGGCGAGTACCTTGAAATGTCACGTTTGCAGCCTACCGTGCATCTGATTCGGCAGTTGATTGAACATTACTGCCTGACGACAGACGAACGATGATGGCCCTGTGAGGGAGCGAGCCTGCTCGCGAAAGCGTTTTGTCAGTCGCCATTGATGAACCTGATCCACCGTTTTCGCGAGCAGGCTCGCTGCCACAGGGTTAAATGTCTTGCATCAACCCGGTAAATTGCCTGCACCACAACCCGTATTCATGAGGAGAGCGCGCGTGTCGCCAAGCCTGTTCCGACGATAACCATCAGCCCGCTGTGCGTTTTTCGTTTCGCCCCTTTTTTCGGCTGCTCTTTATTACAGGCCCAGGTTCATGCCCGAATACGTTAATTGGCTTCGCCACGCGTCCCCTTACATCAATGCCCACCGCGATTGCACCTTCGTCGTCATGCTGCCCGGCGACGGCGTCGAGCATCCCAACTTTGGCAACATCGTCCACGACCTGGTCTTGCTGCACAGTCTGGGCGTGCGTCTGGTGCTGGTGCACGGCTCGCGCCCACAGATCGAAACCCGCCTCGCCGCCCGTGGCCTGACCCCGCATTACCATCACGGCATGCGCATCACCGATGCCGCGACCCTGGAATGTGTGATCGACGCGGTCGGCCAGTTGCGCATCGCCATCGAAGCGCGGCTGTCGATGGACATGGCCTCGTCGCCGATGCAGGGCTCGCGCCTGCGCGTGGCCAGCGGCAACCTCGTCACCGCGCGGCCGATCGGTGTGCTGGAAGGTGTCGACTATCACCACACCGGTGAAGTGCGTCGGGTTGATCGCAAGGGCATCAACCGCCTTCTCGACGAGCGCTCGATCGTGCTGCTGTCGCCGCTGGGCTATTCGCCGACCGGCGAGATATTCAACCTTGCCTGCGAAGACGTCGCCACTCGCGCCGCCATTGATCTGGGCGCGGACAAGCTGCTGTTGTTCGGCGCCGAGCTCGGCCTGATCGACGAGAACGGCAAACTGGTGCGCGAACTGCGCCCACAGCAAGTGCCGGCCCATTTGCAGCGTCTGGGCATGAGCAACTATCAAGCGGAGTTGCTCGATGCCGCCGCCGAAGCCTGCCGTGGCGGCGTGGCGCGCAGTCATATCGTCAGTTACGCCGAAGACGGCGCACTGCTGACGGAGCTGTTCACCCGTGACGGTGGCGGTACGCTGGTGGCGCAGGAGCAGTTCGAACTGGTGCGCGAAGCGGCGATTGAAGACGTCGGCGGTTTGCTCGACCTGATCAGTCCGCTGGAAGAGCAGGGCATTCTGGTGCGCCGCTCGCGGGAAGTGCTGGAGCGCGAGATCGAGCAGTTCAGCGTGGTTGAGCGCGAAGGCATGATCATCGCCTGTGCGGCGCTGTATCAGATTGCCGACTCCGATGCCGGCGAACTGGCGTGCCTGGCGGTGAGTCCCGAGTATCGCCATGGCGGACGCGGCGACGAATTGCTAGAACGCATCGAAACCCGTGCGCGGGCGCAGGGTTTGAAAACCCTGTTCGTACTCACCACGCGCACCGCGCACTGGTTCCGCGAGCGCGGATTCGAGCCGAGCAGCGTGGAACGCCTGCCAGCGGCACGGGCGTCGCTGTACAACTATCAGCGTAATTCGAAGATCTTCGAAAAGACCCTCTGAACAACAGCGAGGTCTGTGGCGAGGGGATTCATTCCCGCTGGACTGCGCAGCAGTCCCCTTGCGTTTCCAAGTGAAAACATAGGTGGTCGCTACGCGACCCAGCGGGGATAAATCCCCTCACCACAGGGTTCTGCATTCAGTCAGTGATGAATTTGGCGCTGACGTACGGCGAATAATCAGGCAGCACCGTCTCGACCTTGCCTTGTTCCTTCAAGAATTTCGCCGTTTCGGCAATGGCCTTGGCGGTGCCGACGTCCAGCAGCGCGGTGCTTTGCTGCGCCTTGGCATCCGGGAACGCCGAACCGGCCATCAGTTCCGGCACATCTGCTGCGTTGGCACCGGTCAATTTGGCGATTTTCTGCACAGGCACCGAGTCGGCCGTCCAGCTGTCTTTGTGTGCGGCGTAATCAGCGAACGAGTCCAGGGTGACCTTGGCAAACTTGGCCACGACCTCGGGATGCTTCTCGGCAAAGTCCTTGCGCGCCACCCACACCTCGAAGGTCGGCGCACCCCACTGGCCGACCTGGGCGGCGTCGGTCAGGGTCTTGCCGGTCTTGCGGATCTCGCCCAGTGCCGGCGACCAGACAAACGCCCCGTCGATGTCGCCTCGCTTCCAGGCGGCGGCAATCTCGGCCGGTTGCAGATTGACCACTTTGACTTGCGAGGTAGTCAAGCCCCAGTGCTTCAACGCCCCAAGCAGACTGTAGTGCGAGGTCGACACGAACGGCGTGGCGATGGTCTTGCCGATCAGGTCCTGTGGTTTGTCGATGCCGCTGCCGTTGCGCACCACCAAGGCTTCGGCGGCATTAATCTGCGCCGAAACGATAAACGCCACGATCGGCAGATTGCGTGAAGCAGCTGCTGCCAGTGGGCTTGAGCCAAGGTTGCCGATCTGCACGTCGCCAGAAGCAATGGCAGTGACGACTTCCGGGCCGCTGTTGAAACGACGCCAGTCGATCTTCTCGCCGATGGTTTTTTCATAGACACCATCGGCCTGCGGCACTTTGCTCGGATCGATCCCGGTCTGGTAGCCGACCGTCAGACTGGCGGCATGTGCGGAAAAAGAAAGCAGTGCCGACACACAAACTGTAACAAATTGACTTGATAGTGCGCGTTTCGCCATGATGCGTCGCCTTTTCGATGGGATTTGCCGTGTTGGGAGCACGGCAAAGCTAATCGATCTAAAAAAAGGTCAACAAATACCATTTAGGAATGAGCTTAGGCGCCGATACGCTGTTTCCCGGCGCAAAGGGCCATTAATGGGCCATATGTCCGAATGGTATGAAAAAGGATGAATAAATTCTTTTTGGGATTATCAGGAAGTCTTTACGCTGCAGGGACCCAATCACTGGCGATTAGACGATGGTCGTAGACACACAAGGTTACGATTGACTTGGCAGTCACGGTCTGGCGCTAATCGCGCATCTTAGGATTCAGGGCAAATCGACCCCGAACCAGGAACACAAGAATTAGAACGAGAGGAGCGATACATGAACAAGTCCACCTTGGCCCTGGCTGTGGCCGTTGGGGTTATGGCGCAGCAGGCAGGCGCCGCCGGTTTCATCGAAGACAGCAAGGCTACTCTGGGGCTGCGTAACTTCTATATCAACAACGATAACCGTGATAGCGCTGCCAATAGTCCCGCTAACAAGCGTAACGGTGTGCAGAGCAAGAACGAAGAATGGGGCCAAGGCTTCGATCTGCGCTTCATCTCCGGCTACACCCAAGGCACCGTAGGTTTTGGTATCGATGCTATCGGTCTGCTGGGCGTTCGCCTGGATTCGGGCGGTGGTACCAACGGTGCGACCTCGACTTCGTACGGCGGAACTGTATTCCCAAGCAAATCCAATGGCGAAGCTGTTGATAACTTCTCGAGCCTGGGTCTGACGGCTAAAGCCAAGATTTCCCAGACAGAGCTGAAGCTGGGTACCTTGCAGCCGAAGAACCCGGTCATCGTCACCAACGACGGTCGTCTGCTGCCGCAAACCTGGCAGGGTGGCCAGATTACTTCCGGCGAGATCAAGGACTTGACGCTGGTCGGTGGCCAGATCGAGCACGTGAAAGGTCGTAACTCCAGCAACAATGAACAGCTGTCGATCGGTGGCGCAACTGCGCGCACCACAAACAGCAACAAGTTCATCTACGCCGGTGGTGACTATAAAATCACCAAGGATCTGACGGCCCAGTACTACTACGGCAACCTGGAAAACTTCTACAAGCAACACTTCCTGGGTCTGGTGCATAACTGGTCGATTGGCCCAGGTGTGTTGAAGTCCGACTTCCGGTACTTCAATAGCTCCGATGACGGCCGCAATGGCAACGATTCGGACTACTTCAGCAACGGTGCGTACGGCAACAGTACGCTGGGTAACGGCAAAGGTAAGGTCGACAACAACCTGTACAGCGGCTTGTTCCTTTATACCGTTGCCGGTCACACCTTTGGTGGCGGCTATCAGGTGAGCAACGGCAGCAGCGACTTCCCTTGGCTGAACCAGGGTGACGGCTCGTCTAACTACACGATCACCGACATGCAGATCCAGAAGTTCAACCGTGCCGGCGAGCGCACTTGGCAGGCACGCTACTCCTATGACTTCGCCAAAGTTGGCGTGCCAGGCCTGACCGCTGGCATGGTTTATCTGCGCGGCGACAACATTGATACCTACGGTAGTCGTGTGCAAACCTCGAATGGCGCCTCCGAGTGGGAACGCGATTTGACCGTGGCGTACGTTGTTCCGGAAGGCCCGTTGAAGAACGTCGGCTTCATGTGGAAAAACGCTACGTGGCGCAACGACATCGCCGGTCAACGCGACCAGGACGAAAACCGCCTGATCCTCAGCTACTCGATCCCGCTGCTGTAACAGCTCGACCAAGTAACTGAAGCAAAAAAAGCCCCGTCCGGCATCGCGCCGGACGGGGCTTTTGCGTTTCGAGTCAGGCTCACCCCCGTAAGCCCTTCTCGATTTCCCTCTTTGCTGCAACTCAAGGCCTTCTCGAACCTTGCAACCGATATTCGTCGCGATGCCGGCCGGTGTCCAATGAACAGATGTTTAATATTCATTAATGATCTAGATATCTAGTTATTTATTCTTTTTCACGCTGTTCGATCACGAGCTACAGTTGTTGTCTCCCATCCCTCATCAGGAGCAGCACCATGAGCCTCAGACTCGGCGACATCGCCCCCGATTTCGAACAAGACTCCAGCGCCGGCAAGATTCGTTTCCACGAATGGCTGGGCGATAGCTGGGGCGTGCTGTTTTCCCATCCGGCGGACTTCACTCCGGTGTGCACCACCGAGCTGGGTTTCACCGCCAAGCTCAAGGATGAATTCAGCCAGCGTGGCGTCAAGGCCATCGCGCTGTCGGTCGACCCGGTGGACTCGCACCACAAGTGGATCGAAGACATCAACGAAACCCAGAACACTACCGTCAACTTCCCGATCCTGGCCGATGCCGATCGCAAGGTCTCCGATCTCTACGACCTGATCCACCCGAACGCCAACGACACCCTGACGGTACGTTCGCTGTTCGTCATCGATCCGAACAAGAAGATCCGCCTGACCATTACCTACCCGGCGAGCACCGGGCGCAACTTTCACGAGATTCTGCGGGTGATCGACTCGCTGCAGCTCACCGACAACTACAAGGTCGCCACTCCGGCCAACTGGCAGGACGGTGAAGAGGTGGTGATAGTGCCGTCGCTCAAGGATGAGGACGAGATCAAGCAGCGCTTCCCCAAAGGCTATCGCGCGGTGAAACCGTACCTGCGCCTGACGCCGCAGCCGAACAAATAAGTCAGTGAGATTTTGATCGTTCCCACGCTCTGCGTGGGAATGCCGCCCGTGACGCTCCGCGTCACAGTGGACGCGGAGCGTCCATGGATTCATTCCCACGCAGAGCGTGGAAACGATCTTCGTGTGACTACGCAGGGGAATTTCGGCCGTTTCGACGGCTTTTTTTTCGCCCGGATTCTGCTCAGCGGCATATTTCTTAAATGCATAACCAAATGAATAAATATGATTTATGGATATATAAATCAGCTGGTAAGGTCACTGTCATTGAAGCGAGATCGCAGCCTGCGAATCGCCCGTAACGCTTAAAGGAATCTGCAATGCTGGTCGTCTCACTCGGTGGCAGCCCCAGCCTGCGCTCCCGTTCCGGGGTGCTGCTGGAGCGTTCGCAACGCTGGTTGCAACAGCAAGGGGTGGAAGTGGTGAGTTATCAGGTGCGGGACTTCCCGGCCGAGGATCTGCTCCACGCGCGCTTCGACAGTCCGAAGGTCCTCGACCTGCTGCAACAGATCGCAAACGCCGATGGCCTGCTGATCGCCACGCCGGTGTACAAGGCCTCGTTTTCCGGAGCGCTGAAGACCCTGCTGGATCTGCTCCCCGAGCGTGCCTTGAATCACAAGGTAGTCTTGCCGATGGCTACCGGCGGCAGCATCGCCCACATGCTGGTGGTCGATTACGCGCTCAAGCCTGTGCTGTCGGCACTCAAAGCCCAGGAAATGCTTCAGGGCATTTTCGCCGAGGACAGCCAGATCGCTTACGGCGAAGGCAGTGCCGCCGCGCAACTGGCGCCGGCCCTGGAGCAGCGCTTGCACGAGGCCCTGGACCAGTTCGTCGGTGCCATGGCGCGCCGGCCGAAACCGCTGGAGCCGGGCCTGCTGAACGAACGTTTGTTGAGTGCTCGCTGGAGCATTTAAGCCTCATCGAAATTTGAAGTACTGGCCTTACTCGCCCGCCAACGGGCAAGCAGGTGCAGCCAAAACCCAACAGCAAAAAGGAGAGCGCTATGCGCACTGTATTTTTGCGTCGTGGTCTGGTCGCTCTGTTTGCTGCGGCTGTCACCTTCGGCGCCATCACCCAAGCTCAAGCCGAGACATTGCGGATCGGTTATCAGAAGTACGGCACACTGGTGCTGCTCAAAGCCAAGGGCACGCTGGAAAAACGCCTCGCCGCGCAAGGCGTCGACGTGCAATGGACTGAGTTTCCCGGCGGCCCGCAGCTGCTCGAAGGCCTCAACGTCGGCTCGATCGATTTCGGCGTGACCGGCGAAACCCCGCCGGTTTTCGCCCAGGCCGCTGGCGCGGATCTGCTCTACGTCGCCTATGAACCGCCAGCGCCGAACAGCGAAGCGATCCTCGTGCCGAAAGACTCGCCGATCAAATCGGTGGCCGACCTCAAAGGCAAGAAAGTCGCCCTGAACAAAGGCTCCAACGTGCACTACCTGCTGGTGCGCGCGCTGGAAGACGCCGGCCTCAAGTACAGCGATATTCAGACCGTGTTCCTGCCACCGGCCGATGCCCGCGCTGCGTTCGAACGTGGCAGTGTCGACGCCTGGGTCATCTGGGATCCGTACCAGGCCGCTGCCGAGAAACAACTGCAAGCGCACACCCTGCGTGACGGCAAAGGCATCGTCGACAACCACCAGTTCTATCTCGCGACCAAACCTTACGCGCAGAAAAATCCCGAGGTGATCAAGACCCTCGTCGAAGAGGTGCGCGCGGTGGGTGAATGGTCGCAAGCCAATCCCGAAGATGTGACGCAACAGGTCGCACCGCTGCTGGGCCTGCCGGCGGACATCACCCTGACCTCGGTGAAACGCCAGGGCTACGGCGCGTTGTTCCTGACCCCGGAAGTGGTCGCCGCGCAACAGAAAATCGCTGACACGTTCTTCCAGCTCAAGCTGATTCCCAAGCCGTTGAGCATCAAGGATGTGATCTGGACCCCGCCGGCCGCTGTGGCCCAAAGCTCCCCAGCCCAGTAATTCGAATCCATAAGGAGACCACTCCATGAGCCTCAACATCTTCTGGTTCCTGCCAACCCACGGCGACGGCCATTACCTTGGCACCGCCGAAGGCGCCCGCGCGGTTGATCACGGTTATCTGCAACAGGTCGCGCAAGCGGCGGATCGTCTGGGTTTTGGCGGGGTGCTGATTCCCACCGGGCGTTCCTGCGAAGACTCATGGCTGGTCGCGGCCTCGCTGATTCCGGTGACCCAGCGTTTGAAATTCCTCGTCGCCCTGCGCCCCGGGATCATTTCCCCGACGGTCGCGGCGCGCCAGGCAGCAACGCTGGATCGTTTGTCCGGCGGGCGTGCGCTGTTCAATCTGGTCACCGGTGGCGATCCGGAAGAACTGGCCGGCGACGGTCTGTTCCTCAACCATGAGGAACGCTATCAAGCCTCGGTGGAATTCACCCGCATCTGGCGCCGTGTGCTGGAAGGCGAAACCGTCGATTACGACGGCGAGCACATCAGCGTGAAGGGCGCGAAGCTGCTCTATCCGCCGATCCAGCAACCGCGTCCGCCGCTGTACTTCGGTGGCTCCTCCGAAGCGGCGCAGGATCTGGCGGCCGAGCAGGTCGAGATGGTCCTGACCTGGGGCGAGCCGCCGGCCGCGGTGGCCGAGAAGATCGCACAAGTCCGGGCCAAAGCCGCCAAGCTCGGCCGCAGCGTGCGCTTCGGTATTCGTCTGCATGTGATCGTCCGTGAAACCAACGCCGAAGCCTGGCAGGCAGCGGACCGGCTGATCTCGCATCTGGACGACGACACCATCCAACGTGCGCAGGCTTCGCTGGCGCGCTTCGATTCGGTCGGCCAGCAACGCATGGCCGCGCTGCACGGCGGCAGCCGCGACAACCTCGAAGTCAGCCCCAACCTCTGGGCCGGCGTCGGTCTGGTACGTGGCGGTGCCGGTACTGCGCTGGTCGGCGATGGCTCGACCGTGGCAGCGCGGGTCAAGGAATATGCCGATCTGGGCATCGACACCTTCATCTTCTCCGGTTATCCACACCTCGAAGAATCGTATCGCGTGGCGGAGCTGCTGTTCCCGCACCTCGACGTTGAACGCCCGGAACTGCCGAAGAGCGCCGGTTATGTCAGCCCGTTCGGCGAGATGGTCGCCAACGACATCCTGCCCAAAGCCGCATCGCAGAGCTGAGGCGCGGCCATGAAGAAAATTATCCACAGCCTCGCGCCCTGGGCGTTGCCGGTGTTGCTGCTGGCGGTGTGGCAGTTGTCGGTGTCGGCGGGCTGGTTGTCGACACGGATTCTGCCGGCACCGGTGGCGGTGATCGAAGCCGGCGTCAGTCTGGTGCGCAGCGGCGAGATCTGGACGCACCTGGCGATCAGCGGCTGGCGCGCGGCACTCGGTTTTACCATCGGCGGCAGCATTGGTCTGGTGCTGGGTTTCATCACCGGCCTGTCGAAGTGGGGCGAGCGCCTGCTCGACAGCTCGGTGCAGATGATCCGCAACGTGCCGCATCTGGCGCTGATTCCGCTGGTGATCCTGTGGTTCGGCATCGACGAGTCAGCGAAGATTTTCCTTGTGGCGCTGGGCACCTTGTTCCCGATTTACCTCAACACTTACCACGGCATCCGCAACGTCGACCCGGCGCTGGTGGAGATGGCGCGCAGTTATGGTCTGAGCGGTTTCAGCCTGTTCTGGCAGGTGATTCTGCCGGGTGCGTTGCCGTCGATTCTGGTCGGCGTGCGCTTCGCCCTGGGCTTCATGTGGCTGACGCTGATCGTCGCTGAAACCATCTCGGCCAGCTCCGGTATCGGCTATCTGGCGATGAACGCTCGAGAGTTCTTGCAGACCGATGTGGTGGTGCTGGCGATCCTGCTTTACGCGGTGCTCGGCAAACTCGCCGACCTCGCCGCCCGTGGACTTGAACGTGTGTGGCTGCGCTGGCACCCGGCCTATCAGGTTGCCAAGGGAGGTGCGGCATGACCGCTCAACAACCTCCACGCCTGTTGCGCGGGATTCCGCTGGCGGTGCGCAACCTGCAGAAAACCTTCGGCGCGCGCCAGGTGCTGCGCGACATCGATCTGCACATTCCGGCGGGGCAGTTTGTCGCCGTGGTTGGGCGCAGCGGTTGTGGCAAGAGCACGTTCTTGCGCTTGCTCGCCGGCCTCGATCAACCGACTGGCGGCGAGCTGCTGGCCGGCTCCGCGCCGCTCAGCCAGGCGCGCGACGATACGCGGCTGATGTTCCAGGAAGCGCGGCTGCTGCCGTGGAAAAGGATCATCGACAACGTCGGTCTCGGCCTCAAGGGCAACTGGCGCCAGCAAGCGCTGGATGCACTGGAAGCCGTGGGTCTGGCTGATCGCGCCAATGAGTGGCCGGCGGCATTGTCCGGTGGCCAGAAGCAGCGCGTGGCGCTGGCCCGGGCGCTGATTCACCAGCCGCGCCTGCTGCTGCTCGACGAACCGCTCGGCGCACTGGATGCCCTGACCCGCATCGAGATGCAGCAACTGATCGAACGGCTGTGGCAGCAACACGGTTTTACCGTGCTGCTGGTGACCCATGACGTCAGTGAAGCGGTGGCGATTGCCGATCGGGTGATCCTGATCGAGGACGGCGAAGTCGGCCTCGACCTGCACGTCGAACTGCCGCGCCCGCGTGTCCGTGGCTCGCATCGCCTCGCCGCACTGGAAACCGAAGTGCTCAACCGTGTTCTGTCCCTGCCCGGCGAACCGCCGGCGCCGGAACCCGTTTCACCCCTGCCTACGCAACTGCGCTGGGCGCAATAACACCTTTATCAACGACAGGAATCAATGCCATGACTATCAAAGCCATCAACGTGCGCAACCAGTTCAAAGGCTCGATCAAGGAAATCGTCCTCGGCGACGTGCTGTCGGAAATCGACGTGCAGACCGCTTCGGGCATCGTCACTTCGGTGATCACTACCCGCTCTGTTAAAGAGCTGGAGCTGGTGGTCGGCAGTGAGGTGATCGCCTTTGTGAAATCCACCGAGGTATCGATCGCCAAGTTGTAAGCCGGTGAACAAAAAACAACCCCGGAGGGTGTGAGCCCTGCGGGGTTTTTTGTGCCTGCCGATCGTTCCCATGCTCCGCGTGGGAATGCCTCTAGGGACGCTCCGCGTCCAGTGACGCGGAGCGTCACGGGCTGCATTCCTTTGCTGTGCGTGGGAACGATCATGTCTCAGCGCTTGGGTAAATATGGCGGTAGATACAGGCCAATGTAGGCATCAAACACGCGCATCCCTTCCTCGGCCATGCGCGGGGTGATCTGCCCGTGCTGCTGCACCGAACGGGCATACACCCGGTCGCCCAGTTCCATCGCCAGGGCAAACACATCGACATCGTCCGGCAGCCTCGGCAATTCGAAATGCTGGTCGAACAGCTTGTGCATCAGGTCGCCCAGTTCCAGATCGTGCTGGCGGTCGGCCTGGGTCACTTCGGTCAGGCCGTGTTGCGCCAGGATCAATTGCCGTGCGGCGGCGTCTTCGTCGTAGATCTCCAGCATGCGTTGTTCGACCAGTCGCGACAGATCTCGCCAGTCGCGTAACGCGTCGTGATCGATCGGCGCTTGGAGGCAGGCGCGGAAGGCTGCGTGGACATCAGCGGTCAGCGCTTCAAGCAGCGCCGGGACGCTGGCGAAGAAGTGATACACGGAGGAGGGCGGAATCTGCGCGCGCTCGGCGACGCTGTAGATCGACAGACTGGCCACGCCCTCGGCCGCCAGCAGCGTGCGCGCGGCATCGAGGATCGAATCGATCCGCGCCTGACTGCGGGCACGGGGTTTGCGAACGGTGGCGGGACGCGTCATGGAAGTCTCCTGCGGGGCAGCGGGCATTGTACGAGGCGGTTCAGGTGTTGTCTGCCGGTACCCTGTGGCGAGGGGATTTAGCGAAACGTCGCACCGCCCCGTTCGGCTGCGCAGCAGTCGTAAACCCTGAGAGCCGGGTATTCCTGACACACCGAGTGGGATGGATTTGGGGCTGCTTCGCAACCCAACGGGGATAAATCCCCTCGCCACAGGTTTTGTGTTCGGCCATAAAAAAACGCCGCTGGCTGAATCAGCCAACGGCGTTTTTTTTGAAGCTGCAAACCATTTAAACGGTATGCAGATACCAGTTGTACTCAAGGTCGGAGATGGAGTGTTCGAACTCCTCCAGCTCGCTTTCCTTGCAGGCGACGAAGATATCGATGTACTTCGGATCGATGTACTTGGCCATCACCTCGCTGTCGTCCAGCTCGCGCAGGGCATCGCGCAAGTTGTTCGGCAGGCTCTGTTCGTTCTGCTCGTAGCTGTTGCCTTCGACAGGCGCGCCCGGTTCGATCTTGTTGACCAGACCGTGGTGCACGCCGGCCAGTACCGAAGCCATCAGCAGGTACGGGTTGGCGTCGGCGCCGGCCACGCGGTGCTCGATACGTACGGCATCGGCAGAGCCGGTCGGTACGCGAATCGCCACGGTGCGGTTGTCCAGGCCCCAGCACGGCGAGTTCGGTACGTAGAACTGCGCGCCGAAGCGACGGTAGGAGTTGACGTTCGGGCAGAGAAAAGCCATCTGCGCCGGCAGGGTCTCGAGCACACCGCCGATCGCGTGACGCAGCGCGGCGTTCTGCTCGGGATCCTCGCTGGCAAAAATGTTTTTGCCGGCTTTGTCCAGAATCGAAATGTGTACGTGCAGACCATTGCCCGCCTGGCCCGGATACGGCTTGGCCATGAAGGTGGTGTCCATTTCATGGTCGTAGGCGATGTTCTTGATCAGACGCTTGAGCAGGACGGCGTAGTCGCAGGCCTTGATCGGGTCGGCGACGTGGTGCAGGTTCACTTCGAACTGCGCCGGGGCACTTTCCTTGACGATCGCATCGGCCGGGATGCCTTGCTCTTTGGCACCTTCCAGAATGTCCTGGAGGCAGTCGACGTATTCGTCGAGGTCGTCGATCAGGTAGACCTGCGTCGAGTGCGGGCGTTTGCCGGAGATCGGCGAGCGTGGCGGCTGCGGACGGCCGTTCACGTTTTCCTGGTCGATCAGGTAAAACTCGAGTTCGAAGGCGGCGCAGATGGTCAGGCCGAGCTCGTCGAACTTGGTCACCACCTGGCGCAGCACTTCACGGGGATCGGCGAAGAACGGATCGCCTTCGAGTTCGTGCATGGTCATCAACAGCTGCGCGGTCGGGCGCTTCTGCCATGGCTCGTTGCACAGGGTATCGGGGATCGGATAGCAGATGCGATCGGCGTCGCCGATGTCCAGGCCCAGACCGGTGCTTTCCACCGTGGAGCCGTTGATATCCAGAGCAAATAGAGAGGCCGGCAGGTTGATGCCTTTCTCGTAAACCTTGTGGAGGCTGGTGCGTTCGATGCGCTTGCCGCGCACCACACCATTCATATCCGCAATCAGAAGGTCAACGTACAGAACCTCAGGATGTTCCTTAAGGAACGCGTTCGCTTCGTTAAGCTGAACGGCACGCGGGGGTACCGACATGATGCAACACCTTTGTTGTTAAAAATATCAATCATTGATCTTTTCTGGTTTCAGTCAACCCGAACGGCCTGCCGAAGTCAAGCGAGGCCTTTTTTGCCCTGAAAAAGCGCTTGAAGGGCATTTATGGGGCACTTTGGGGCGTTTTTTCAAACCTTGAACGTTGCTCAGCTGCGGGCTTGAGCAGGCCGTGTTGTATTTTTTACGGGGGTGTTGTGTAAAAAAATGAACAAGGCTAAGCTCCGGTCAAACCCATAACAGCAATAATACCGGGGTGCTTCATGTCTCGCCTGCCGTTAATCGGCATCACCGACTGCTCGCAACAGTCCGGTCTGCATGCTCATCACATCAGTGGCGATCAATCCGTCCGTAGCGCAGCCAGCAAGGCGCGCAGCCTGTCGACGACACGCTCGTCCACATCCGGCAAAACGGCAGCGTCCGATATTCTGGACGTCGGGCACAGCATCCGCTTTATGGCGTCTCCTTTCACTATAGAACTCTTTCCCTCCCAAAGCCCGTGCCGCACTCAGCGTCATGCTTGTGATTCTGCACGTTTGCAAAGTGCACGGGAAATGCAACGCCAGCGTCAAGGGCAGGTAAGCTCCTCTTTCATTGTCTATGCGCGGTGCCAGGCGTAAGCCGGCACTGCGCGAGCAAGCCCCCTTTAACGCGACGCCGCAAGCGTCAAAATTGCCTGACATCGCGTCAGGAGACTCAGCCCAGAGGCATTTATGAGTAACAACCTCGACCAGCTCACCGATTGGTTGAAAGACCGCAAGATCACAGAAGTCGAATGCATGATCGGCGACTTGACCGGTATTACCCGGGGCAAGATCTCGCCGACCAACAAGTTCATCGCCGAGAAAGGCATGCGTCTGCCGGAGAGCGTGCTGCTGCAGACCGTGACCGGCGACTACGTCGAAGACGACATCTATTACGAACTGCTCGACCCGGCCGACATTGACATGATCTGCCGCCCCGACCAGAACGCCGTGTACCTGGTGCCGTGGGCCATAGAGCCGACCGCGCAGGTGATCCACGACACCTACGACAAGCAAGGCAACCCGATCGAGCTGTCGCCGCGCAACGTTCTCAAGAAGGTCTTGAAGCTGTATGCCGACAAGGGCTGGCAGCCGATCGTGGCGCCGGAAATGGAGTTCTACCTGACCAAGCGCAGCGACGACCCCGACTATCCGTTGCAGCCGCCGATCGGCCGCTCGGGCCGTCCGGAAATCGGTCGGCAGTCGTTCTCCATTGAAGCGGCCAACGAGTTCGACCCGCTGTTCGAAGACGTCTACGACTGGTGCGAATTGCAGGAGTTGGACCTCGACACGCTGATCCACGAAGACGGCACCGCGCAGATGGAAATCAACTTCCGTCACGGTGACGCCCTGTCGCTGGCCGATCAGATTCTAGTGTTCAAGCGCACCATGCGCGAAGCCGCGCTCAAGCACGACGTAGCGGCGACATTCATGGCCAAGCCGATGACCGGCGAGCCGGGCAGCGCCATGCACCTGCACCAGAGCATCATCGACATTCAGACCGGCAAGAACGTCTTCTCCAACGAAGACGGGACCATGAGCCAGTTGTTCCTGCACCACATCGGTGGCTTGCAGAAGCTGATCCCCGAGCTGTTGCCGCTGTTCGCGCCGAACGTCAACTCGTTCCGCCGCTTCCTCCCGGACACATCGGCACCGGTGAACGTCGAGTGGGGCGAAGAGAACCGTACCGTCGGCCTGCGCGTACCGGATGCCGGCCCGCAGAACCGCCGCGTGGAAAACCGCCTGCCGGGCGCCGACGCCAACCCGTACCTGGCGATCGCCGCGAGCCTGCTCTGCGGTTACATCGGCATGGTCGAGGGCCTGAACCCGAGCGCGCCAGTGGTCGGCCGTGGTTACGAGCGCCGCAACCTGCGCCTGCCGCTGACCATTGAGGACGCGCTGGAACGCATGGAAAACAGCGCGACCATCGAGAAGTACCTCGGCAAGACCTTCATCACCGGCTACGTCGCGGTCAAGCGGGCCGAGCATGAAAACTTCAAGCGCGTGATCAGTTCCTGGGAGCGTGAGTACCTGCTCTTCGCCGTCTGATGCGCCGGGCGCGGCGGCCAGCCGTCGCGCCTTCACCGATAACAAGGAGAACTGGCATGACCAGCAACAACCCGCAAACCCGTGAGTGGCAAGCGCTGAGCAGCGATCACCACCTGGCCCCGTTCAGCGACTTCAAGCAACTGAAAGAGAAGGGCCCGCGGATCATCACCAACGCCAAGGGCGTTTATCTGTGGGACAGCGAAGGCAACAAGATCCTCGACGGCATGGCCGGCCTCTGGTGCGTAGCGATCGGTTACGGTCGCGATGAACTGGCCGATGCCGCCGCCAAACAGATGCGCGAACTGCCGTACTACAACCTGTTCTTCCAGACCGCACACCCGCCGGCACTGGAACTGGCCAAGTCGATTGCCGACGTGGCGCCAGAAGGCATGAACCACGTGTTCTTCACCGGTTCCGGCTCCGAAGGCAACGACACCATGTTGCGCATGGTCCGCCACTACTGGGCGATCAAGGGCCAGCCGAACAAGAAAGTCATCATCAGCCGCAAGAACGGTTATCACGGTTCTACCGTGGCCGGCGCGAGCCTCGGCGGCATGACCTATATGCACGAGCAGGGCGACCTGCCGATTCCGGGCATCGTTCACATCGCCCAGCCGTACTGGTTCGCCGAAGGCGGTGACATGTCGCCGGAAGAGTTCGGCATCTGGGCGGCCAATCAGCTCGAAGAAAAGATTCTCGAGGTCGGCGTCGACAACGTCGGTGCCTTTATTGCCGAGCCGATCCAGGGTGCCGGCGGCGTGATCATTCCGCCTGATACCTACTGGCCGCGCATCAAGGAAATCCTCGCCAAGTACGACATCCTCTTTGTTGCCGACGAAGTGATCTGCGGCTTCGGCCGTACCGGTGAGTGGTTCGGTAGCGATTTCTACGACCTCAAGCCGCACATGATGACCATCGCCAAGGGCCTGACCTCCGGCTACATCCCGATGGGCGGGTTGATCGTGCGTGACTCGGTGGTGGCCGTGCTCAACGAAGGCGGCGATTTCAACCATGGCTTCACTTACTCCGGCCACCCGGTGGCAGCCGCTGTGGGCCTGGAAAACATCCGCATCCTGCGCGATGAAAAAATTATCGAGAACGCCCACAACGAAACGGCACCGTATTTGCAGAAACGTCTGCGCGAGCTGAACGATCACCCGTTGGTGGGTGAAGTTCGCGGCGTCGGTCTGCTGGGGGCGATCGAGCTGGTGCAGGACAAGGCCACGCGCAAGCGTTACGAAGGCAAGGGTGTGGGCATGATCTGCCGGCAGTTCTGCTTCGACAACGGCCTGATCATGCGCGCGGTGGGCGACACCATGATCATCGCGCCGCCGCTGGTGATCAGCAAAGCGGAGATCGATGAGCTGGTTACAAAAGCACGCAAGTGTCTGGACCTGACCCTCGGTGCGCTACAGGCCTAGGTGCTAGGCTTTGGGCGGGGGAGCCGCGGCGCACTCGCTCAAAGCTGTCAGAAAGGCTGGTCTTTTGTTGAAAGACCGCCTCGGATCTTGCCAGACTAGCCGCGGTTCCAGTTGTCCGGGTTCGGCCGCTGAACAAAGTGGTTCAAAAAAGAAAAATTTGGAGCATGACGCATGAAGGCATTAGGTAAAAAGCTAGCTGGCAAGACTCTGCTCGCGCTGTCCATGGCGGGCATGATGGCGGGTGCGGTGCACGCGGACGACAAGGTACTGCACGTCTACAACTGGTCCGACTACATCGCGCCGGACACCGTGGCCAACTTCGAAAAAGCCACCGGGATCAAAGTCGTCTACGACGTCTTCGACAGTAACGAAACCCTGGAAGCCAAGCTGCTGGCCGGCAAGTCCGGTTACGACATCGTGGTGCCTTCCAACAATTTCCTCGCCAAGCAGATCAAGGCCGGCGTTTACCAGGAGCTGGACAAGTCCAAGCTGCCGAACTGGAAAAACCTCGACGAAGATCTGCTCAAGGCCGTTGGCGATGCCAGCGACCAGGGCAACAAACACGCCTTCCCGTACATGTGGGGCTCGATCGGCATCGGCTACAACCCGGCCAAGGTCAAGGCTGCGCTGGGCATCGACAAGATCGATTCGTGGGACGTGGTGTTCAAGCCTGAAAACATCGAGAAACTCAAAAGCTGCGGTGTGAGCTTCCTCGATGCCCCGACCGAAATGATTCCGGCGGCATTGCACTATCTGGGCAAGCCGACCAACAGCAAGGACAAGGCTGACCTGAAAGCCGCCGAAGACCTGTTCCTGAAGATCCGTCCGTCGGTCGCCTACTTCCACTCTTCCAAGTACATCTCCGACCTGGCCAACGGCAACATCTGCGTCGCCGTCGGTTACTCGGGTGACCTGGAGCAATCCAAGACCCGCGCCCAGGAAGCCGGTGACAAGGTCAAACTGGCCTACACCATTCCGAAAGAAGGCGCCGGTACTTTCTATGACATGGTCGCCATTCCCAAGGATGCCGAAAACGTCGAAGCCGCCTACAAGTTCATGAACTACCTGATGGAGCCGCAAGTGATGGCCGGCATCACCAACGCCGTGCGTTTCCCGAACGGCAACAAGGCGGCGACGCCTATGGTGGATAAGGACATCACCAGCGACCCGAGCATTTACCCGTCGGCTGAAGTGAAGAAGCAGCTCTATGCGATCAGCGATCTGGACGCCGCCACACTGCGTCTGATCACCCGTAGCTGGACCAAGATCAAATCGGGCAAATAAGCCGGTTTGTCGCCACAACCACTGGCCGTCGTCGTCGCGGCGGCGGCCAGCGGATAATTAAATGACAGAAAGTTTTGCTGGATCGGTTTTTCGAGGGTAAGTTGCGCGCCGGTTTTGTTGTCGGGCAGCCATGGCTGTCATGCAGCGCGGGGCAACTTGGGCCCAATCCATTTAGAGGACCTCCACTTGCCTGTATTTTCTTCTTTGCGCAAAGCCCTGCTGGCCGCTGCCGGCCTGACAATCGCTGTCGGAGCCCAGGCCGCCGGTACGGTGCATATTTATAACTGGTCCGATTACATCGGCGAATCGACCCTGGCCGACTTCGAGAAAGAGACCGGGATCAAACCGGTCTACGACGTTTTCGACTCCAACGAAACCCTGGAAGGCAAGCTGCTCGCCGGGCGCACCGGTTACGACGTGGTCGTGCCGTCGAACCACTTCCTTGGCAAGCAGATCAAGGCGGGCGCGTTCCAGAAGCTCGACAAGGCGCAGCTGCCGAATTATTCCAACCTCGACCCGGTGCTGCTCAAGCGCCTGGAACAGAACGACCCCGGCAACCTCTACGCCGTGCCGTATCTGTGGGGCACCAACGGCATTGGCTACAACGTCGACAAAGTCAAAGCCGTGCTCGGTATCGACAAGATCGATTCCTGGGCCGTGCTGTTCGAGCCGGAAAACATCAAGAAGCTGCACAGCTGCGGTGTCGCGTTCCTCGATTCGGCTGATGAAATGATGCCGACCATGCTCAATTACCTGGGCCTGAACGCCAACAGCACCAACACCAAGGACTACGAAAAGGCCACCGCCAAGCTGCTCGCGGTGCGTCCCTACGTGACCTATTTCCATTCCTCGAAGTACATCGGCGATCTGGCCAACGGCGACATCTGCGTGGCCATCGGTTTCTCCGGCGATATCTTCCAGGCGAAGAACCGTGCCGAGGAAGCCAAGAAGGGCGTCAACATCGCCTATTCGATTCCGAAAGAGGGCGGCGCGCTGTGGTTCGACATGCTGGCGATCCCCAAGGATTCGTCCAACGTCAAGGAAGCCCACGCCTTCATCAACTATTTGCTGAAACCTGAGGTGATCGCCCAGGTCAGTGATTACGTCGGTTACGCCAACCCCAACCCGGGTTCGGACAAGCTGATGGAACAATCCATTCGCACCGATGAAGCGGTTTACCCACCGCAAGCAGTCCTCGACAAGACCTACGTGTCGACCGAGTTGCCAGCCAATATTCAGCGTTTGATGACCCGCAGCTGGACCAAGGTCAAGTCGGGCAAATAACGCACAAACTATCCAGGGTTCGTCTTGCGGGGCGAACTGCTGCTTCTGTTGGGAGTTTCGTAAATGGCAGTTGCCTCCGGCGCCTACAAGAAAGCCCTCGAGGGCGACCAGACACCAAAACAGGTGCTGGTCAAAATCGACCGGGTCACGAAGAAGTTCGACGAGACGATTGCCGTGGACGACGTGTCCCTGGAAATCAAGAAGGGCGAAATTTTTGCTCTGCTCGGGGGTTCGGGATCGGGCAAATCCACCTTGCTACGGATGCTTGCAGGCTTCGAACGGCCCACGGAAGGGCGGATTTTCCTCGACGGCGTCGACATCACCGACATGCCGCCGTACGACCGTCCGATCAACATGATGTTCCAGTCTTACGCTTTGTTCCCGCACATGACCGTGGCGCAGAACATCGCCTTCGGCCTGCAGCAGGACAAGATTCCCAAGGCTGAAATCGACGCCCGCGTGGCCGAGATGCTCAAGCTGGTGCAGATGAGCCAGTATGCCAAGCGCAAGCCGCATCAACTGTCCGGCGGTCAGCGTCAGCGCGTGGCCCTGGCCCGCTCGCTGGCCAAGCGCCCGAAGCTGTTGCTGCTCGACGAACCGATGGGCGCACTGGACAAGAAACTGCGTTCGCAGATGCAACTGGAACTGGTGGAAATCATCGAGCGCGTCGGCGTGACCTGCGTGATGGTGACCCACGACCAGGAAGAGGCCATGACCATGGCCGAGCGCATCGCGATCATGCACCTGGGCTGGATCGCGCAGATCGGCAGCCCGATCGACATCTACGAAACACCGACCAGCCGTCTGGTCTGCGAATTCATCGGCAACGTCAACATCTTCGAAGGCGAAGTGATCGACGACGCCGAAGGCCACGCGACCATCACCTGCAAGGACCTCGACCGGCAGATCTACGTCGGCCACGGCATCAGCACCTCGGTGCAGGACAAGTCGGTCACCTACGCGATTCGTCCGGAGAAGCTGCTGGTCACCGCCGACATGCCGACCTGCGAGTACAACTGGTCGAGCGGCAAGGTCCACGACATCGCTTATCTGGGCGGACACTCGGTGTTCTACGTCGAATTGCCGAGCGGCAAACTGGTGCAGTCGTTCGTCGCCAACGCCGAACGTCGCGGCGCGCGTCCGACCTGGGGCGATCAGGTCTACGTGTGGTGGGAAGACGATAGCGGCGTGGTGCTTCGCTCATGAACATGCGCAAATTCAAACGCCGTATAAACCGAATCATCCCCAATGGCCGGCAGATGGTCATCGGGGTGCCGTTCATCTGGCTGTTCCTGTTCTTCATGCTGCCGTTCTTCATCGTCCTGAAGATCAGCTTCGCCGAAGCCGACGTGGCGATCCCGCCTTACACCGAGATCTACACCTACGCCGAGCAGAAGCTGCAAGTGCTGCTCAACCTGGGCAACTACGCGTTGCTTGGCGACGACGAGCTGTACATCGCCGCCTATCTCGGCTCGCTGAAAATGGCCTTTATCAGCACCGTGCTCTGCCTGCTGATCGGCTATCCGATGGCCTACGCCATCGCCAGCGCGCGCAAAGAGCTGCAAACGGTGCTGGTGCTGCTGATCATGATGCCGACCTGGACGGCGATCCTGATCCGCGTCTACGCGTGGATGGGCATCCTCAGCAACAACGGCCTGCTCAACGGCTTCCTGATGAGCATGGGCCTGATCGACGAGCCGCTGCAGATTCTCAATACCAACCTGGCGGTGTACATCGGGATTGTCTATTCGTACCTGCCGTTCATGATCCTGCCGCTCTACGCCAACCTGGTCAAACACGATCAGAGTCTGCTGGAAGCCGCGTCTGATCTGGGTTCGAGCACGTTCAACAGCTTCTGGAAGATCACCATTCCGCTGTCCAAGAACGGCATCATTGCCGGCTGCATGCTGGTGTTCATTCCGGTGGTCGGCGAGTTCGTGATCCCGGAACTGCTCGGCGGCCCGGAAACCCTGATGATCGGTAAGGTGCTGTGGCAAGAATTCTTCAACAACCGCGACTGGCCGGTGGCGTCCGCGCTGGCGGTAGTGATGCTGGCGATCCTGATTGTGCCGATCATTCTGTTCAACCGCAGTCAGGCCAAGGAAATGGAGGGTAAAGAATGAAGCGCTTCCGTTTCTCCAGCCTGATGCTGGTATTGGGTCTGCTGTTCATCTATCTGCCGATGCTGATCCTGGTGATCTACTCGTTCAACGCCTCGAAACTGGTGACGGTGTGGGGTGGCTGGTCGATCAAGTGGTACGTCGGCCTGCTCGACAACTCGCAACTGATGGGCTCGGTGCTGCGCTCGCTGGAAATCGCCTGCTACACCGCGATCGCTGCGGTGGCGCTGGGTACCCTGGCAGCGTTCGTGCTGACGCGCATCACCCACTTCAAGGGCCGCACGCTGTTTGGCGGCCTGGTGACTGCGCCACTGGTGATGCCGGAAGTGATCACCGGTCTGTCGCTGTTGCTGCTGTTCGTGGCCATGGCGCAGATGATCGGCTGGCCGCAGGAGCGCGGCATCGTCACCATCTGGATCGCCCACACCACGTTCTGCGCGGCGTATGTGGCGGTGGTGGTGTCGGCGCGCTTGCGTGAGCTGGACCTGTCGATCGAAGAGGCGGCGATGGACCTGGGCGCGCGGCCGTGGAAGGTGTTCTTCCTGATCACCATCCCGATGATCGCGCCGTCGCTGGCGGCGGGCGGGATGATGTCGTTCGCGCTGTCGCTGGATGACCTGGTGCTGGCGAGCTTCGTGTCCGGCCCGGGTTCGACGACGCTGCCGATGGAAGTGTTCTCGGCCGTGCGCCTGGGTGTGAAACCGGAAATCAACGCCGTGGCCAGCCTGATTCTGCTGGCGGTGTCGCTGGTGACCTTCCTCGTCTGGTTCTTCAGCCGCCGCGCCGAAGAAGCCCGCAAGAAAGCCATCCAGCAAGCCATCGAAGAAAGCGCGGCTGATTCGTGGAAGCAACCGGACGCACGCCGCGCGCCTGCGCCACAGACTGTGTGAGCCGGCGGGTTGGTTTCATTCCCGAGGCCAACCCAAATCAAAATGTGGGAGCGGGCTTTTGTGGTGAGGGAATTTATCCCCGATGGACTGCGCAGCAGGCCTTTTTTTGGGGGTCGCTTCGCAACCCAACGGGGATAAATCCCCTCGCCACAGAGCCCAGTTCCAAATCTGGTTTTAAGCAGTCCAGGGAGACTGGCGGATGACCTCGACGAAATTCATCGGTTTGAACCCCGGCTCCTGATCCACCAGCACATCGGTCTTCACATTGCCAAACGTGGTCTGCGGTCGATGACGCAAGCCGTCGGCAAACGCGCAGATGATGCACTCCTTGAAACCCTCCCCACGCGGATGCGCATGCACCACGGCTTCGCGCTGCACGCTGCTGAACGCCGCGTAGTCCATGCCCAGCACGTCCATCTCCACCCCGGCCGTCACCAGCGCGACGGTCGGGCGCAGATGCCTGGGTACGCCCGGCGTGGTGTGCAATGCGATCGACAGCCAGACTTGCTCGATATCGTCGTCGCTCAGCCCGTACGGTGTGAGAAAGGCTGCGGCGGCATTTGCGCCGTCCACTTCAAAGCGCTCGTCATCGCTGCGATGACCTGCGACCAGACCAAGGTCGTGGAACATCGCGCCGACATACAGCAGCTCCGGGTTATAGGCCAATTGCTGGCGCTCGCCGCTCAAGGCACCGAACAGAAACACCCGGCGCGAGTGGTGATAAAGCAGTTCGGATTCGATGTCGCGGATGTATTCGGTGGTGGCCCGGGCGAGGGCGCTGTCAGGGATCTTGATGCCGGCGATGGTGCTGGTCATAACGGTTTCCTCGTCGAAAACGCCGTCGTGGCGCTGCTGGAGAAAGTCTGTTCCCCGCGCGCCAAGCGAACAATCGAGTCATGGCTGCGATCCTTGCCATTGCACCTGCAAATCGTGCCAAGCTCACTTGTCGGGTGTGGGCTGGCCAGGGTTAGCTCGATCAACCAGTTGGACATGGCCCATGTGGGAGCGAGCTTGCTCGCGAAAGCGGTTTCTCATTCGACAGCTATGTTGCGTGTGTTGGCCTCTTCGCGAGCAAGCTCGCTCCCACGGGTTTGTGTGTTTGCCACAGGTATTGAGGACGTTTCAGTCATGAACAAATCCGTCGCCATTGTGGTGTTCCCCGGCGTGCAGTCACTGGACGTCAGCGGCCCGATGGACGTGTTCGCCGAAGCCAACCGCTTTCTTGCGCCGCAGGATCACTATCGCTTGCAAGTGATCGGCGTCGAGCATGGACCGATGGCCTGTTCCAACGGAATGAGCCTGAACGCCCATCGTCACTTCAGCGAAGCAAAGGATAGCCCTGACCTGTTGCTGGTCGCCGGTGGCCCGCAGTTGCCGTTCATGGATTTTGGCCCCACGTTCGATGCCTGGCTGCGTGAAGCCTGTGGCCGCGCCCGGCGTTTCGGCTCGATCTGCAATGGCGCGTTCATGCTCGCCCGCGCCGGTTTGCTCGAGGGGCGCACTGTCACCACGCACTGGAACGATGCCGAGGCGTTGGCGCAGTTGTGCCCGACCACGCGGGTCGAAGCGGATCGCCTGTATGTCGAGGACGCCACGCTCTACACTTCGGCCGGGGTCACGGCGGGCATCGATCTGTCGCTGTACCTGCTGGCGCGCGACCACGGTGCCGAGGTCGCGCTGAGTGTGGCGAAACGGCTGGTGGTGTTCACCCAGCGCTCGGGCGGGCAATCGC
This sequence comes from Pseudomonas sp. Sample_21, assembly GCF_004307525.1. NCBI lineage: Bacteria > Pseudomonadati > Pseudomonadota > Gammaproteobacteria > Pseudomonadales > Pseudomonadaceae > Pseudomonas > Pseudomonas sp. Sample_21. Next base: position 214,523 of record NZ_RCNZ01000138.1, read on the forward strand.
AGTTCAGCCCGTTCCTCACGCCGCATGCCGAGCCGACGTCAGCGGTGGCGCTGGTGCAGTTGTATGTGCTGGCCAATCTCACTGGCGATCTGACGATCGCCGATCTGGCCAATGCGGCGAACATGAGTGCGCGCAATTTCTCGCGGGTGTTTGCGCGGGAAGCGAAAGTGACCCCGGCGGAGTTTGTCGAACGGGCGCGGGTGGATGCGGCGCGGGTCATGCTGGAAAGCACCACGGCGCCGCTGAAGACCGTGGCCTATCAGTGCGGGTTTCGTGATGCGCAGCATATGCGCAGTGTGTTCAACCGCAGATTAGGCGTGACGCCGCAGCAGTTTCGGATGAATTTTGCGCTGAATGTTTGATCCGGGCTTGAGCTCGAAAGCCCTCACCCCAGCCCTCTCCCAGAGGGAGAGGGAGCCGACTGCAGTGTCTGGCGTGTTATATCGACCTGAAAGACCTTATCGATTATGGATTCGGCGCCAATCTTTCACGTCGGCGTTTCTCATGAATATCCCCCAATCGGTCCCCTCTCCCTCTGGGAGAGGGCTAGGGTGAGGGGCTCTTCAGGGCTTGCGCGCAGGCAGCAGCTTCAACGTACTGCGCGTATTCGCCAGCACCTCTTCCTCGCTGAAATGCGCCTGCACATAAATCCCCTCCACATACGCCTCGGCCTGGTCGTCATAGTGAGTGTCCAAAGGCACGCCACTCTGGCCGACCGGGTTGATCGTCAGGCCATGCACCGGATCGGCGAAATCCACCAGACGTCGCGTCGACGGTCCATAGGTCACCGGCCATGGCGCCGGGCCGATCTTCGCCGAGAGGTTGTTCGGCACTTCGTGGCTGCCCGGCGCTGCGAACGGGCCGACGTTGAACAGGCGGTCCAGCGGCTTCTGCTGCCCCAGCGGATGGCCGTGGGTGAGGGTGTGCGCCGCGCCCCACTGCCAACCGGCCACGTTATCGCCGAGGGTCAGTTTCAGATGCGCCATGCTTGCCGCCCACGCCGTGCGCACGACATCGGCGCGGGTTTCTTTGGCTGGCGTGCTGCGATTGTCCCACCACGGTGAATCCGCCTTGGCCGCCAGGCGTGGCAGCGCCGAATCGATCACCCTCGTCGACAGCAGTGTTTCGAAGAAGTCATTGCCCAACTCATCGCGCATCGCCGCATCGGCAAGGTCGTAGAGGAATTGGTTGAACAGCGTCGCGCTGACGGAATTCAGCGGATAGTCGCCGGGCCACTGCGGCAGCTGCTCGACCAGTTTCAGTTGCGCCGGATCACTGACCACCTCACGCAACACCGGCAACAGCGGCGCCAACAGACGCGGGCCGTAACCGGTCGCCGTGCCCAATTGCAGTTTTTGGTTGGCCTCGTTGCTCCACTTCACCCGGTTGTCGCTGAGCTGACGGTCAAGCTGCTGACCACGATCGGCAAGGTTGTAGTAACCGGGAATCTCCATGCCGGTCGGCGACACGGGCTGGAAGTTGGCCGAGACGATATAGCCGCGCGCCGGGTTCTCTTCCTGCGGGTTGGCGCTGAACGGGTAGTAGCCGTCCTTGTCCGCCTCGGGCGTGCTCCCGTCGAGGATGAAGCCCGGTTTCACCCCGGCCGGACGTTTGGGCAGCAGGGCCGAGGCCCACCAGGCGATATCGCCCTTGGCATTGGCGTACACCAGATTCAGACCCGGCGCCTGCACCTTGGCCGCTGCCGCGCGGGCCTTGGCCAACGTGTCGGCGCGGTTGAGCTGGTAGAAACCGTCGAGGATCGGGTTGGGTGTTTCGAGGAAGGCCCACCACATCGCGATCGGGGTCTTGCCGGCGGCGCTGCCGAGGGCATCGTTGACGATGGGGCCGTGCGGGGACTGGCGCAAGATGAGAGTCACCGGCGCCTGCCCCTTTACATTGATCTGTTGTTCGCTGACGAGCATCTCGGTCCACTGGCCGCGATACCAGACCTGATTGGGATTGTCCGGGTTGACCTTCTCGGCGATCAGATCGAGATCGTCGTTCTGGAACATGGTCAGGCTCCAGCCGAAATCGAGGTTGTGCCCCAGAAACGCGAACGGCACCAGCGCCTGATGATGGCCGTACAACTCGAAACCCGGCGCCGACAGCTGCGCCTCGTACCACACCGACGGCACCGAGAAACGGATATGCGGATCGCCGGCCAGCAACGGCTTGCCACTCTGGCTGCGGCTGCCGGCAATCACCCAGGCGTTGCTGCCCTCGAACTGCGGCAGGCCGTTGTCGAGCAGCGCCTGTTCGCTGAGGCGGGCGAGGGCGGTGAGGTCCTGCCAGTCGCCGGCGGCAAGGGCCGGTGCGTGCCGGGTGTAATCGGTGGCCAGAACGCCTTTGGCCTGCCATTCGAGATCGAACACATCGAGGTAATCGGCGCCGAGCTGATCGCGTACGTAGGTCAGCAGCGGCTCGGTGCGAAACGCGGCGGCAAAGCTGTAGGCCATGTAACCGGCGACGCTGATGCTGTCTTCGGCCGTGAACGGCCGCTTGGGGATGCCCAGCACGTCGAACTCGATCGGCGCGGCGTGGCTGTCCTGATATTGGTTGATGCCGTCCAGATAGGCTTGCAGGCCCTTCCACGCCGGCGACTGCTTGTCGAGGCTGGCGACGTAACTGGCCGCACGCTCGCGAATGCGCAGGCTGCGAAACAGTTTGTCGGTGTCGAGCAGTTTCGGCCCGAGCACTTCGGCCAGCTCGCCCCGGGCGAGGCGGCGCATGGCTTCCATCTGGAACAAGCGGTCCTGCGCGTGCACATAACCGAGGGCGCGATAGAGGTCGGTTTCGTTCTCGGCGCGGATATGCGGCACACCGCGCTCGTCATAGCGCACGGTCACTGAGCCTTGCAGGTTGCGCAACTCGACCTGGCCCTGGCGCGTCGGCTGTTTGCTGTAGATATACCCGCCGGCGGCGCCGAGCAGGACAACGATGAGCAAGGCAACGACGATCAACGCACGCTTCATGGTGACTCCTTGTGCAGGCGGGAAGGCCGCCCGTCGGGCTGCAAACATTTAGCACAGAGCATCTGTGCGGTGCAGCGCTGTCCTTGAAAAGTCCGGAATGCCTTACTTCGCGTCCGCCGGCCACGGGCAATAACACCCCACCGCCAGCGTATGCGTGGCATTGACCGGGCGATCTTCCGTCAGGGCATGCAGGATCGGTTCGATAAAGCTGTTGCTGGAGTTGCAGGTCAGGCCTGCGCTGTACGGGCCGAAGTAGGCGAGTTTGCCGCTACGATCCCAGATCGCCACGGCGGGGCTGGCGGGGATCTGTTCGGCGCCGGGCAGGACGATGATGGTTTTCAGGCTGGCGAGGGTGGCGGGCAACTGGCCGTGGCTGCCGGGCTTTTGCACGGCGAAGAACTCCACGCCGCGAGGACCGAACTGTTCGACCATCTCGCTCAGGTGCTGTTGATTACCGACGTTGCACGGGCAGGCCGGGTCCCAGAAGTGCACCAGGCGGATATTGCCCGGCCCGGCGAGGTTGTCCGGCAGGCGCAGCGGGTCACCGGAAAATACCGCCGTATGTTCGCTGAACGCGCGCAGATAGCGGCCCTGAAACCAGTCATACGCCGCCCACAGCACCCCGGCGCAGATCAGCGCGAGCAGGCTGGCGAACAGTGCGGTGCGGTAGGGCGAACGCATGATTTCGGAATCTGAAAAGGTTGGCTAGCTTGCCATGCTTGCTCCGACAGATGAATATCGCAGGCCGATAAAGTCCGTTTACCGCTTTGGAATGTGCGCATGCCTGATACTTTCGACCCCGATCATTTACGCGCGAGCCTCAAGCCATTGGCCGAGTGGCAGCCGTTATCGGATGAGGCGAAGGCTTATCAGCGCTTCTACAAGACCGACTTCGCCGAGCGCGATGTCTGGCGCGGCATGGGTCGTTTCGAGGTCGATGGCTACGAGCTGGTCAGCCATTGCTGGTGGCCGGAGAAGGTCAAGGCGACGCTGTTTCTGCTGCACGGTTACTACGATCACATCGGCCTGTACCGGCATGTGATCGAATGGGCGCTGGATCAGGATTTCGCCGTGATCGCCTGCGACTTGCCGGGCCATGGTCTGTCGAGCGGGCCACGGGCAAGCATTCGTGATTTCTCTGAATACCAGGACGTGTTGCAGGCGCTGTTTGCTGAAGCGAACTCGATCGCGCTGCCGCAGCCTTGGCATTTGTGCGGGCAAAGCACCGGTGGCGCGATTGTCGTCGATCACCTGCTCAACCATGGCGAGAACAGCCCGGCGCAGGGGCAGGTGATTCTGCTGGCGCCATTGGTAAGGCCGAGGGCGTGGGGCTGGTCGCAGTTGAGTTATTACCTGCTGCGGCCGTTTGTACGCGGGGTCGCGCGACGCTTCAGCGAGAACTCCAACGATCCGGATTTCCTGCCGTTTCTGCAGGCCGATCCGTTACAGCCAAGACGCCTGCCGACGAAATGGGTGGGCGCGCTGTCGCGCTGGATCATCCGCGTCGAGCACGCGAAAAAAAGTCCGCGACGGCCGCTGATCATTCAGGGGCAGGCGGACATGACTGTCGACTGGCAGCACAATCTGCAGGTGTTGAAATGGAAGTTCGACCGGCCGCAGATTCTGCTTCTGGCCGAGGCACGGCATCACCTGGCCAATGAAACGGCGGAGATGCGTGAGGAGTATTTCGAATTCTTGAGCAAGCGGATCAGGGGCCGGAATCTCTAGTGCCTGGGAGGGCCTCTTCGCGAGCAGGCTCGCTCCCACAGGGCAATGCGTTACAACTGTGGGAGCGAGCCTGCTCGCGAATGCGATCTTTCAAGTAACGAACATCACTGGCCGACCGCCAACCCCGCCCGAATCGCCGCCAGTGCCGCCTGGTAGTAAGCCTTGCCCTCGGTCGACTCGGCAAATGTCGCGAACTCTTCCAGCTCTTCATCCGACAAGTCGCGATAGACATAGAGCAGCGTGTTGTTCAGATCGGCGCCGATCTGATCCATCAGGCGCTGGCGCTGACCGTTCAACATGCCCTGCGCCTGTCCACCGCCGAGCAGTCCCGGGATCATCGAACTCAAGCTGTCCGCCGCTACGCCGGCAATCGCCAGGCTGACCTCGGCGCCCGCCTCACGGGCTGGCAGGGCCTGGGCGAGATGGCCGATGATCAGCAAGCGACTGTCGCTGGCCTGCATCTTCGGCAGGCCCTGAGCATTTTTTGCCAGTTGATCGCGACGGGTTGCGAGCAATTCGGCGGCGACGATTTTCTTGCCCAGCGGTGACTGGAAGAAGGTCAGCGCGGGTTTAGGGTCGGCGAGTTTCTGCCGCAGTTGCGCTTCGGCACGCTGATCCATGGCCTGCGCGGCAAAGCGTTGATTGCTGTTGTTGACCAGCGCCTGAAATACCGCAGGCGGCAGGCTGTTCTGATAGCGCTGCTGGGCGGCGCTCAGGGCATCGTTGAAATGCGCGCGTTGTTCTGGCCAGCCGGCGACCTTGTACAACTGATCAAAGCCGTCCGCCCAGGCGGGCAATACGCAGAACATCAACAGTGAAAAAAGCAAACGGCGCATAGGGACTCCTGTCAGCAGCGGACTATTGTCCGTGCGGTGCCGGTACTTGTCGAGAATTCGTAGCAAGGCGCTGCGTGGCTCTGTCGGATTTGTTGCCGTCGGCATACTATGCGCGCCATGCCGATATCCTCTGAACACCCGCTGCTGTTACGCATTGTCGACGACCTGGCCGAACACGGCTGGTCGCAGCAGAACATCTTCCTGCCCGCCGATCTGACCCGTGCGCTGGCGGCCGAGTGCCGTAAACGTGAAGCCGAAGGTGAGCTGGCGCCGGCGGCGGTCGGACGCGGGCCGTTTTCGGAGATTCGTGAAGGTATTCGCGGCGATCACATTCAGTGGATCGACCCGGGTCAGGCCGACGCCACTGACCGTTACCTGAGCCTGATGGACAGTCTGCGCGAGGCACTTAATCGCGGCTTGTTTCTGGGGCTTGAGGATTTCGAATGCCATTTCGCCCTGTACCCGCCCGGCGCGTTTTACCTCAAGCACGTTGATCGCTTTCGCGATGATGACCGGCGCATGGTCTCGGCCGTCATTTACCTCAACGAGGCCTGGTTGCCGGAGGACGGTGGCCAGTTGCGCATGTACCTGGGCGATGAGCGCGTGCATGACGTACAGCCGACCGGCGGGTGTCTGGTGGTGTTTCTCTCCGGCGAAGTGCCCCACGAAGTGTTGCCGGCCCATCGCGAGCGCCTGTCGCTGACTGGCTGGTTTCGTCGCCGTGGCAACGAGCCGTTCTGAACATGGAAAAGATCCTGGTCAGTCGCTGCCTGTTGGGCCATCGCGTGCGTTATGACGGTGGTGCGAGCGGGCCGTTTGATCTGCTTGAGCAATGGATCGAAGAAGGGCGGGTAGTGCCGTTGTGTCCGGAGGTGGCCGGTGGATTGCCGACGCCGCGGGCGGCGGCGGAGATTCCCGGCGGGCAGGGCGGTGAGGTGCTGGATGGCACTGCTGCTGTGATCACTACCGATGGCGAGGATGTCAGCGCGCAGTTTCTCGAGGGGGCGCGGCGAGCGCTGGAACTGGTGCAAAAGCACGGCATTCGGGTGGCGGTGCTCAAGGCCAACAGTCCTTCTTGCGGGAATCTGCTGACGTATGACGGCACCTTCAGAGGGGTCAGAGTCAGTGGCGAGGGGGTGACGGCGGCGTTGCTCAAGCGTCATGGGGTTCGGGTGTTCAGTGAGCTTGAGCTGGCTGAGGCGGCGGTGACTCTGGCGGCTTTGGACTGATCCGCCATCGTTGCCCTCACCCCAGCCCTCTCCCGGGGGGAGAGGGGGCCGACCGAGGTGTCTGGCGCTGTCCATCGACCTGAAAGACCTTGGCGACCAGGGATTCGACAAAGCCATGATCAGTCGATTTCGGATTCGGTATAGCAATCCCAAGTCGGCGTACCTCTAAAGCATCCCCGGATCAGTTCCCTCTCCCTCCGGGAGAGGGTTAGGGTGAGGGACTCTTACGGTTTCAACCACTTCTCGGACAACGCCGCCAACCGCCCATCCGCCTTGATCCGTTCCAGCGCGCTCTTGAGGCTGGCCTGAAACGCCGGATTACCCTTCTGAAACGGTATCGCCAATTCCACCGGCGCTGCCGCTTTCGGCTTCGCTTCGGTCAACGCCTGCACCAGCACCATCGGCCGCGGCGTCTCGTCCTTCTTCGCCAACAATTGCCCATCAACCTCGCCGTACGGCTCGCTGAAGTCGAAACGATCCTTGAGTTCGGGTGTCAGTGCTATGTGGTTGAGCGCGACGTCGTACTTGCCGCTTTCAACGCCCTGGAGCAGGTCGCCCTCGTCGGTGACGATGAAGTCGGCGCGTACATCCAGCTCCTGGGCCAGAAGTTGCCCAAGCTCGACCTCGAACCCCGTGAGGGTGTCGCCTTCCTTGTAATTGAAGGGCGGTGTATTAGCCTCAAGGGCTATGCGCAGCTCGCCACGGTCGTTGACGTCATCAATCAGTTCGGCGTGAGCCAGCGGGCTCAGAAGGGGTAGCAGGCAGATCAGGCCAGGCAGCAGGCGCATGGTCACTCCTTTGAAATCATTATCGCGACGCTCTGATTCAGGCTCGCTTTGCTATGGTTGTCGAGTGCCTTCGACAACGAATGGTCATGAAGTTGTCATGACCGTGCGGATTTTACGGAAAAACTGGAGAAGAAAATGAAAAGCTTTTTGTCACGTGCAGCGTTGGCCGGTGTGCTGATGGGTGTTTCGGTGCTGGCCAGTGCGGCGACACCGGCGCCGAAGGATGCTGAAGTGTTCATCGTTTCTCCCGAGGACGGCGCTACCGTCTCGCAGGAATTCAAGGTCAAGTTCGGCGTCAAGAACATCGCGCTGGCCCCGGCGGGTGACACCACCAAGAACACCGGCCACCATCACCTGCTGATCGACGTCGACGACCTGCCGGCCGAAGGCGCGCCGATCCCGACTGACGCCCATCACATGCATTTCGGCAAGGCGCAGACCGAAGCCACGATCAAACTGGCCCCGGGCAAGCACACCTTGCAATTGATCCTCGGCGACAGCGGCCACATGCCGTTCGACCCATCGATCGTTTCGGAAAAAATCACGGTCAACGTGAAATAAAAAAGGGAGCCCTGCGGGGCTCCCTTTTTTAATTCAGCTTCAAGTGGCTGGCTGCAAGCGGCAAGGTAAAGCAAAAGCGCTGTTCACTTGCCGCTAGTAGCTTGAAGCTTGCCGCTGCTTCTTCAGAAGAGAACACGGCTACGGATAGTGCCGTTGACGTGTTGCAGTTTCTCTTGCGCCAGCTCCGAGTATTCGGCGTCGACGTCGATCACCACGTAACCGACTTTCTCGTTGGTCTGCAGGAACTGACCGGAGATGTTGATGCCGTTTTCGGCGAAAACCTTGTTGATCTCGCTCATCACACCCGGGATGTTCTCGTGGATGTGCAGCAGGCGGTGCTTGCCAGGGTGAGCCGGCAGGGCCACTTCCGGGAAGTTGACCGACGACACCGAAGTACCGTTGTCGCTGTACTTGACCAGTTTTTCCGCCACTTCCAGACCGATGTTGGCTTGCGCTTCGGCGGTCGAGCCGCCGATGTGCGGGGTCAGGATCACGTTGTCGAGGCCACGCAGCGGGCTTTCGAACTCTTCGTCGTTAGAGCGTGGTTCCACCGGGAACACGTCGATGGCCGCGCCGATCAGGTGCTTGTCCTTGATCGCGTCCGCCAGGGCGTCGAGCTCGACCACGGTGCCGCGCGCGGCGTTGATCAGGATGCCGCCCTTTTTGATGGCGCGGATTTCCTTCTCGCCGATCATCCACTGAGTGGCGGCGGTTTCCGGGACGTGCAGGGTGACGATGTCGGACATGCCCAGCAGCTCGTGCAGGTTGTTGACCTGCGTAGCGTTGCCCAGTGGCAGCTTGGTCACGGTGTCATAGAAGAACACCTGCATGCCCAGGCCTTCAGCCAGCACCGACAACTGCGTGCCGATCGAGCCGTAGCCGACGATGCCCAGCTTCTTGCCACGGATCTCGAACGAGTTGGCGGCGGACTTGATCCAGCCGCCACGGTGGCAGGATGCATTCTTCTCAGGGATGCCGCGCAGCAGCAGGATCGCTTCGGCCAGTACCAGCTCGGCTACGGAACGGGTGTTGGAGTACGGCGCGTTGAACACGGCAATACCGCGCTCGCGGGCCGCACTGAGGTCAACCTGGTTGGTGCCGATGCAGAAACAGCCGACCGCGACCAGTTTCTTCGCGTGATCGAAGATCTCTTCGGTCAGTTGCGTGCGCGAGCGGATGCCGATGAAGTGAGCGTCAGCGATCTTTTCCTTGAGCTGGGCTTCCGGCAAGGAACCAGTCAGGTATTCGATGCTGGTGTAGCCCGCCGCCTTGAGGACGTCGACAGCCGATTGGTGGACGCCTTCGAGAAGAAGGAACTTGATCTTGCTCTTATCGAGAGAAGTCTTGCTCATCTGCGTAAACCTGTATCCCGGAGAAAAATGGCAGGGAGGGAGCAGCCTGGAGCTGACCCGCACGGCAACAAAGCCGTCACCGCGGATCTGGCCTTGGGCACTGTCCTGCGGGGTCGGTATGCTAGCATAGCCACCCCGCTAAACACTCATTCCTGCGACGTGAAGCGTTCTCAGGATGACCATGAATTGTTCGAGAGTTCTGTCGATGACCAATCCTGCGCTGATTGATGAACTGAAGACCCTGGTTGAGCCTGGCAAAGTCCTCACTGACGCCGACTCCCTGAACACTTACGGCAAGGATTGGACCAAGCATTTCGCGCCGGCGCCGAGCGCCATCGTGTTTCCCAAGACCATCGAGCAAGTGCAGGCCGTGGTGCGTTGGGCCAATTCCCACAAAATTGCGCTGGTGCCATCCGGCGGGCGCACCGGGCTGTCCGCCGCAGCAGTGGCGGCCAATGGCGAAGTGGTGGTTTCGTTCGATTACATGAACCAGATTCTCGACGTCAACCTCACCGATCGCACCGCCGTGTGCCAGCCGGGTGTGGTCACTGAGCATCTGCAGAACGTCGCCGAGGAAAACGGCCTGTACTATCCGGTCGACTTCGCCTCGGCGGGTTCCAGCCAGATTGGCGGCAATATCGGCACCAACGCCGGCGGGATCAAAGTGATTCGCTATGGCATGACCCGCAACTGGGTGGCCGGCATGAAAGTCGTCACCGGCAAGGGCGACGTGCTGGAACTGAACAAGGACCTGATCAAGAACGCCACCGGTTACGACCTGCGTCAGCTGTTCATCGGTGCCGAAGGCACCCTCGGTTTCGTTGTCGAAGCGACCATGCGCCTCGATCGCGCGCCGAAAAACCTCACCGCCATGGTCCTCGGCACCGCCGATTTCGATTCGATCATGCCGGTGCTGCACGCCTTCCAAGGCAAACTCGACCTGACGGCGTTCGAATTCTTCTCCGACAAGGCCTTGGCCAAGGTCATGGGCCGTGGTGACGTGCCGGCGCCATTCGAGACCGAGTGCCCGTTCTACGCCCTGCTGGAATTCGAAGCGACCACCGAAGAAGTGGCCAACAGCGCGCTGGAGACCTTCGAACACTGCGTAGAACAGGGCTGGGTGCTCGACGGCGTGATGAGCCAGAGCGAAACCCAGCTGCACAATCTGTGGAAGCTGCGCGAGTACATCTCCGAAACCATCTCCCACTGGACGCCGTACAAGAACGACATCTCGGTTACCGTCTCGAAAGTGCCGGCGTTCCTGCGCGAAATCGACGCGATCGTTGGCGAGCACTACCCGGATTTCGAAATCGTCTGGTTCGGCCACATCGGCGACGGCAATCTGCACCTGAACATCCTCAAGCCGGAAAACCTGAGCAAGGACGAGTTCTTCGCCAAGTGCGCCACCGTCAACAAGTGGGTGTTCGAAACCGTCGAGAAGTACAACGGCTCGATCTCGGCCGAGCACGGCGTCGGTATGACCAAGCGTGATTACCTGACCTACAGCCGCTCGCCGGCCGAGATCGAGTACATGAAAGCGGTCAAGGCAGTGTTCGACCCGAACGGCATCATGAACCCGGGCAAGATTTTCCCGGTTTGATCGGTAATCTCTGTTGAATCAATAAAGGCAGGAGTCGGTAAATGAGCTATCAGCACCAGTACGTCGACGGCACGCGCATTCACTTCCCGATCGGGAAAGTCGTGTGCATTGGCCGCAATTACGCCGAACACGCCAAGGAACTGGACAATCCGGTGCCGACCGAGCCGCTGCTGTTCATCAAGCCGGGCAGTTGCGTGGTGCCGCTGGAAGGCGGGTTCAGCATTCCGACCGAGCGTGGTTCGGTGCACTACGAAGCGGAAATCGCCGTGTTGATCGGCAAGCCGCTGTCGACCAAGCCAAGCCGTGAAGAAGTCCTCGATGCGATCTCCGGCTTCGCCCCGGCGCTGGACCTGACCCTGCGCGACAAGCAGGCCGAGCTGAAAGCCAAGGGCCTGCCGTGGGAAATCGCCAAGTCGTTCGACGGCGCGGCGGTGATCGCGCCGTTCGTGGTCGGCAGCACCTTCGCTGACCTGACCGACATCGGCATCCGCCTGACCATCAACGGCGAAGTGCGCCAGGACGGCAACAGCAGCGCGATGCTCAACCCTATCGTGCCGATGATCCAGCACATGGCCGGCTGCTTCTCGCTGCAGGCCGGCGACGTGATCCTCACCGGCACGCCAGTGGGCGTCGGCCCGCTGAACGTCGGCGATGAAATCGTCCTCGAACTGCCGGGGGCGAGCAGCTTCAGCAGCAGCGTGCGCTAACCGCAGAACCCCTTGTAGGGGGTGAGCTTTGTGGTGAGGGGGTTTAGCGAAACGTCGCACCGCCCCGTTGGCGCGCGAAGCGGGCCCCTCTTGATCTTAAAGAGGGGCCTGCTGCGCAGTCCAACGGGGATGAATCCCCTCGCCACAAGGGCCATTCCATATCTGTAATGTGTTGCTGCTGGCAAATGCACACGGCAATCCCGCCATTTCCCGTTTTTTTCACATCCTCTCTGGATAATTCCCGCGATTCTGGCGTCTCAGCCGGCCTCTTTGTGCTATTACCCTTGGCCTGAATTAACGGAACGCATCCCTTGATGGCATCTTCAACTCAGCAGAAATCCCCCTTCCGTTCGCGCTTCGTCCTGCGCTGGTATGTCTGGCTGTTGCTGGTCATCGCCGCAGCCTATGGGCTGGCGTTCGCCATGCATTGGGATGATCGCGGCGTGCTGTGGGTGCTGGAGCGCTTCGAGAGCAAGGCCGAGCAGAAGGAGAGCGTGTGGCTGCCGGACTATCAGGTGGTGATCGATGCCAAGCCGCTGCCGGGCATGGAGAAGGACGAAGCTTCGGATCTGGCCTACAACCCGCAGACCAGGACCCTGTTTGCGGTGATGGGCAAGAATGCCTTTCTGGTCGAGCTGACGCTTCAGGGCGACGTGTTGCGCAAGATGCCGTTGGTGGGCTGGAGTAATCCGGAAGGCTTGACGGTCATGGAAAACGGTTTGCTGGCCATTGTCGATGAGCGTGAGCATACGCTGTCGATCGTCAAGGTCGATGCCGCGACTCGTGAGCTGAACATCGCCGATTTCCCCAAATACGACCTCGGGCCGTCGAAAGATCAGAACAAGGCTTTTGAGGCCATCACGTGGGATCCGCGCAATCAGCGACTTATTCTGGGGGAGGAACGCCCCCCGGCGCTGTTCACCTGGAAAAGCGATGGCGGCCAGACCCTGCAGGGCGACAAGCAGAAACTGGCCAGCGATCAGCTGGATCTGCGCAACCTGTCGGCGCTGGCTGTCGATCCGCGCACTGGCCATCTGCTGGTGTTGTCCGCCGATTCGCACCTGTTGCTGGAACTGGACGAAGCCGGCAAGCAAGTCAGCTTCATGACATTGCTCGGCAATTTCAACGGTCTGAAAGACACCATCCCCCGCGCCGAAGGCATGACCATGGATGAGGAAGGCACGCTGTACATGGTCAGCGAACCGAACCTGTTCTACCGATTCGAAAAACACCGGTAATTTTCCCTACGACAATCGCGTAATTGTGCGGTTGTCGTGGCGGGCAAGTGGCCATTAAGCTTCAATTCAGACGGGCGTGATATTTCATCGGCCTGTCATGAATCCGAGCCTGCCTGAATGCGTCGACTTGCCCGCCCCAAACCGCTGATCCTCGTCCTGTTGATGATTGTCCTGATCGCGTTGATCGCGATCGGCCAATACCTGCGCCTGTTCGAGCGCGCCTGGTTCAACCTGCACACGCTGTGGCAACCGGTGAGCAGCGAGGCGATCGGCCTGGATCAATATCGGGTGACCATCGAAGCGCGGCCGATCGACGGGCTCGACGATGACGTCTCGGCGCTGACCTACGATCCGGTGCGTAAAAGCCTGTTCACCGTGACCAACAAGAATTCCGAACTGGTCGAATTGTCCCTGGAAGGCAAGATTCTGCGGCGCATCGCTCTGGTGGGGTTTGGCGATCCGGAAGCCGTCGAGTACATCAGCGCCGACACCTACGTGATCACCGACGAGCGTCAGCAACGGCTGATCAAGATCCACCTCGAGGCCGACACCACTTTTCTCGATGCCGAGGATGCCGAGCAAATGACCCTCGGCGTGCACATGTCCGGCAACAAGGGTTTCGAAGGGCTGGCTTACGATTCAGTGGGCAAGCGGCTGTTCGTGGCGAAAGAACGCGACCCGATGCTGATCTACGAGGTCCACGGTTTTCCGCACTTCAAACCGGACAAGACCTACGCGGTGCACGTGATCAACAACCCCAAGCGCGATGCCGGGATGTTCGTGCGTGATCTGTCGAGTCTGCAGTACGACGAACGCAGCGGGCACTTGCTGGCACTGTCGGACGAGTCGCGGTTGATTATCGAGCTGGATGTCGACGGGCGCCCCTTGAGCACCATGTCGATCAGCGGCGGGCGTCAGGGTTTGCAGAAAACCGTGCCGCAGGCGGAGGGAATTGCGATGGATGATGACGGCACGTTGTACCTGGTGAGCGAGCCGAATCTGTTCTACGTCTTCAAGAAGCCCACACAAAACTGACCAACACCACAAAACACTGTGGGAGCGAGCCTGCTCGCGAGTGCGGTTGGCCAGTCAATGAAGATGTTGGCTGAACAGGCGCATTCGCGAGCAGGCTCGCTCCCACAGGTTTATTTGTCTGCCCATGATTCGGGCAGTCTGTTACTCAGCCTTCAGGGTTTTCACGCCTTCACTGGTGCCCAGCAACAGCAGATCCGCCGGGCGCGCGGCGAACAGGCCGTTGGTGACCACGCCGACGATGGCATTGATCTGCGCTTCCAGCTCCACCGGGTTGGTGATCTGCAGGTTGAACACGTCGAGGATGATGTTGCCGTTGTCGGTCAACACGCCTTCGCGGTACACCGGGTCGCCACCGAGTTTGACCAGTTGGCGGGCTACGTGGCTGCGGGCCATCGGGATTACTTCCACCGGCAGCGGGAACTCGCCGAGTACCGGCACCAGTTTGCTGGCGTCGGCGATGCAGATGAAGGTCTTGGCCACAGCGGCGACAATCTTCTCGCGGGTCAGAGCGGCGCCGCCGCCCTTGATCAGGTTCAGGTGCGCATCGCTTTCATCGGCGCCGTCGACGTAGAACTCCAGATCGCTGACCGTGTTCAGCTCATACACCGGAATGCCGTGGCCCTTGAGGCGCGCGGCGGTGGCTTCGGAGCTGGCGACCGCGCCATCGAACGCGCCCTTGTGCTGGGCCAGTGCATCGATGAAGCAATTGGCGGTGGAGCCGGTGCCGACGCCGACGATGCTCTTGTCGTCGAGTTTCGGCAGGATGAAGTCGACGGCGGCCTGGGCCACGGCCTGTTTGAGTTGATCCTGGGTCATGCGGGCTCCGGAAGCGGGCAAGGGTTGGGCAGAAAGGCCGGCATTATAGGCCTCGCGGTGGTACAGGGGGAAACAAGCTGTGGTGAGGGGATTTATCCCGTTCGGCAGCGCAGTCGTCATAAAACCCTGGAACGCGGTGTAACTGAAAAAATGCAGGGGAGCGCTTCGCACTCCAGCGGGGATAAATCCCCTCGCCACGACAGTGCTCACTCAAGAATGGGTTTCCAGACCTTAAAACCACCTGTTTAGTGTGGTCGCCTCGGCAAAAGGCGGGTTAGACTCGCTGGTCCCGCCCAATCGCCAGTGATGCTTTCCGATGCTCGAACAGTACGTCAAAAAGATCCTCACCTCGCGCGTTTATGACGTTGCCGTAGAAACCCCGCTGCAGAACGCCCGCCAGCTCTCCGAGCGGCTGGGCAACGACATCTGGCTCAAGCGTGAAGACTTGCAGCCGGTGTTCTCGTTCAAGATTCGCGGCGCCTACAACAAGCTGACCCAGCTGAGCGACGAAGAGCGCGCCCGAGGCGTGGTCACCGCGTCGGCGGGCAATCATGCGCAGGGTCTGGCCCTGGCGGCGAAAGTGTTGGGCGTCAAAGCCACCATCGTCATGCCCAAGACCACCCCGGAAATCAAGGTCGAAGGCGTGCGTTCGCGCGGCGGCAAAGTGGTGCTGCACGGTGACTCGTTTCCGGAAGCGCTGGCCTACTCGCTGAAACTGGTCGATGAAAAAGGCTACGTCTACATCCACCCGTACGACGATCCGCACACCATTGCCGGGCAGGGCACCGTGGCGATGGAAATCCTGCGTCAGCACCCGCAGCCGCTGGATGCGATTTTCGTCCCGGTCGGCGGCGGCGGCCTGATCGCCGGTATCGCGGCTTACGTGAAGTATCTGCGCCCGGACATAAAAGTGATCGGCGTCGAACCGGACGATTCCAATTGCCTGCAAGCAGCGATGGCAGCGGGCGAGCGCGTGGTTCTGCCG
This sequence comes from Pseudomonas sp. Sample_21, assembly GCF_004307525.1. NCBI lineage: Bacteria > Pseudomonadati > Pseudomonadota > Gammaproteobacteria > Pseudomonadales > Pseudomonadaceae > Pseudomonas > Pseudomonas sp. Sample_21. The sequence continues at coordinate 230,370 of NZ_RCNZ01000138.1, forward strand.
ACCGTGGGCATCTTCGCCGACGGCGTGGCGGTGGCGCAGATCGGCCAGTACACCTTTGAGATCTGCAAGGATTACGTCGATGAAGTGATTACTGTCAGCACCGACGAGATCTGCGCAGCAATCAAGGATATCTACGACGATACCCGCTCGATCACCGAGCCTGCTGGGGCGCTGGGCGTGGCCGGGATCAAGAAGTACGTCGAGCAGCGTGGCGTCAGCGGCCAGACTTTCGTCGCCATCGACTCAGGCGCCAACGTCAACTTCGACCGCCTGCGCCACGTCGCCGAACGCGCCGAACTGGGCGAAGGTCGCGAGGCGATCATCGCCGTGACCATCCCGGAAAAGGCCGGCAGCTTCAAGGCGTTCTGCGAAGCCATCGGCAAGCGCCAGATCACCGAATTCAATTACCGCTACAACACCGGCAGCGAAGCGCACATCTTCGTTGGCGTGCAGACTCACCCGGACAACGATCCGCGCAGCGCCTTGCTGGCGAGCCTGACCGAGCAGGGTTTTCCGGTTATCGACCTGACCGACAACGAACTGGCCAAGCTGCACATCCGCCACATGGTCGGCGGCCGTGCGGCGCAGGTGGTCGATGAAGTGGTGCTGCGCTTCGAATTCCCGGAGCGCCCGGGCGCGTTGTTCAACTTCCTCAACAAGCTCGGCGGGCGCTGGAATATCTCGATGTTTCACTACCGCAACCACGGCGCAGCGGACGGCCGCGTGGTCGCCGGCCTGCAAGTGCCCCATGACGAACGTCATCTGGTGCCGGCGGCACTGGCGGAAATCGGCTACCCGTATTGGGATGAAAGCGACAACCCGGCCTATCAGCTGTTTCTTGGCTGAGCGGCTACGCTGATGGGCATGGATCTACGGAAGAGAACGACATGGAAACCCTGACCACCCTGAAAGTCCTTCACGTCGCGGCGACCGTGGTCATCCTCGCGAGCGGGCTGGGGCTCGCCGCCCTGACCTGGCGAAATCGCAGCGAAGGCCCGGCCAGTACGATGCGCCGTCCCTGGCTGTTCATCTGGTGTCTGATGCTGATCGGTATGCTCAGCATGCCTTTCACCGGCTGGTGGCTGGTGCATCTGGTTGGCTGGCCGTTGGGCCAATTGTGGATTCTGGGATCCAGCGTGATCTACGCCGTGGCCACGCTCAGCGCAGTCTGGCTGCTGGTCCGGCTGGATCGGCTGTGGACAAGCGGGGTGGGCAACCGCACATTCAATCTGGCGCTGGCGATTGTCAGCGGCGTCGGGTTTGTCGCCATAGCGGCGTTGATGGGGGCCAAGCCGGTTTAAGGCTTGAGGCCCGGTTGCGGCCATTCGCGAGCAGGCTCGCTCCCACAGGGGATTTGTCAATGACACAGGTCCAATGTGGGAGCGAGCCTGCTCGCGAAGGCGATATCAGTCGCGCAACGAAATCACCGGCCAGCCACGCCTCTCGGCTTCGGCCCGCAGATTCGGATCAGGATCCACCGCCACCGGATTCGCCACCTGTTCCAGCAGCGGCAGATCATTCATCGAATCGCTGTAGAAATAGCTGTCCTCAAGCGAATAGCCGGTCTCTTCCAGCCAACGATTCAGGCGCGTGACCTTGCCTTCACGGAAGCATGGAATGTCGGTGCTGCGCCCACTGTAGCGGCCGTCGATCATTTCGCATTCGGTGGCGATCAGGGTTTCCACGCCCAGGCGCACGGCAATTGGCGCCGTGACGAAGCGGTTGGTGGCGGTGATGATCACCAGTTTGTCGCCAGCGTCGCGATGTTTTTTCAGCAGCTCCAGTGCCTTGGGCAGCACGATCGGCTCGATGCAGTCGCGCATGTAATCGCTGTGCCAGGCGTCGAGTACGGCCATTTCGGTGCGGCCGAGAATTTCCAGGCAGAAGTTCAGGTAGGCGGCGTTGTCGAGCTTGCCGGCCAGGTAATCCTGATAGAACTCGTCGTTGCGCGCCTTGTAGGCGATCGGGTCGAGGAAGCCGCGCTCGCACAGATAATCGCCCCAGGCGTGATCGCTGTCGCCGCCCAGAAGGGTGTTGTCCAAATCGAATAAAGCCAGGCGCATTGCAGTTACCCGCTGAAAAGTCAGTAAAAAGGCGACAAGAATACGGTCTTTTCACAAGAGTGCACATAAGGTAGGAACCTTCGTTGCCGCCTCATCAAGCTTTGTGGAACAATGCGGCGACATGCGTTTGCGAGGTTGTTGCCGTGATCGACCCCGATGGTTTCCGCCCCAATGTCGGGATCATTCTGACGAATGACGCCGGCCAGGTGCTATGGGCTCGCCGTATCAATCAGGACGCCTGGCAGTTTCCGCAAGGGGGGATCAACCCCGAGGAGACGCCGGAAGACGCCTTGTACCGCGAGCTGAACGAAGAAGTTGGCCTGGAACGTGAAGATGTTGAAATACTGGCCTGTACCCGAGGCTGGTTGCGCTATCGTTTGCCGCAACGCCTGGTGCGTACCCACAGCCAACCGCTGTGCATCGGCCAGAAACAGAAATGGTTTCTCCTGCGCCTGATCTCCAACGAGCAGCGGGTGCGGATGGATCTGACCGGTAAACCGGAGTTCGATGGCTGGCGCTGGGTCAGCTATTGGTATCCGTTGGGCCAGGTGGTGACATTCAAGCGCGAGGTGTATCGACGCGCTCTCAAAGAGCTTGCCCCGCGCCTTTTAGCGCGCGACTGACGACGGAGTTCGACCCCGAGCCATGCTCAATACGCTGCGCAAGATCGTCCAGGAAGTTAACTCCGCCAAGGATCTCAAGGCGGCGTTGGGGATTATTGTGTTGCGCGTCAAAGAGGCCATGGGCAGCCAGGTCTGCTCGGTCTACCTGCTTGATCCGGAAACCAATCGCTTCGTCCTGATGGCCACCGAGGGCTTGAACAAGCGCTCGATCGGCAAGGTCAGCATGGCCCCCAACGAGGGTCTGGTCGGTCTGGTCGGCACGCGTGAAGAACCCCTGAATCTGGAAAACGCTTCGGTTCACCCGCGCTATCGCTACTTCGCCGAAACCGGTGAAGAGCGTTACGCCTCGTTCCTCGGTGCACCGATCATTCACCACCGCCGCGTCGTCGGCGTGTTGGTCATCCAGCAGAAAGAACGCCGCCAGTTCGACGAAGGTGAAGAAGCCTTCCTCGTGACCATGAGCGCGCAGCTCGCCGGCGTGATCGCCCACGCCGAGGCCACCGGTTCGATCCGTGGTCTGGGCCGGCAGGGCAAGGGCATTCAGGAAGCCAAATTCGTCGGCGTGCCGGGTTCGCCGGGTGCTGCCGTCGGTACCGCCGTGGTCATGCTGCCGCCGGCGGACCTGGACGTGGTGCCGGACAAGACCATCACCGACATCGACGCTGAGCTGGCGCTGTTCAAGACTGCCATCGAAGGCGTGCGCGCCGACATGCGCGCCTTGTCCGCCAAACTGGCGACCCAGCTGCGCCCGGAAGAACGCGCGCTGTTCGACGTCTACCTGATGATGCTCGACGATGCCTCGCTGGGCAGCGAAATCACCACCGTGATCAAGACGGGGCAGTGGGCTCAGGGCGCGCTGCGTCAGGTGGTCACTGAGCACGTCAACCGTTTCGAACTGATGGACGACGCCTACCTGCGTGAGCGTGCTTCGGACGTCAAAGACCTTGGCCGCCGTCTGCTCGCCTATCTGCAGGAAGAGCGCCAGCAGAATCTGGTCTACCCGGAAAAAACCATTCTGGTCAGCGAAGAACTGACGCCGGCGATGCTCGGCGAGGTGCCGGAAGGCACGCTGGTCGGTCTGGTCTCGGTACTCGGTTCGGGTAACTCTCACGTCGCGATTCTGGCCCGGGCCATGGGCATTCCGACGGTGATGGGCCTGGTCGATCTGCCGTACGCCAAGGTCGACGGCATCGAAATGATCGTCGACGGCACCCGTGGCGAGGTCTACACCAACCCCAGCGAAGTACTGCGCAAGCAGTTCGCCGAAGTCGTCGAAGAAGAGAAACAACTGGCGCTGGGGCTCGACACCCTGCGCGACCTGCCGTGCGTGACCCTCGATGGCCACCGCATGCCACTGTGGGTCAACACCGGCCTGCTCGCCGATGTGGCGCGGGCGCAGAAGCGTGGCGCCGAAGGGGTCGGCCTGTACCGCACCGAAGTGCCGTTCATGATCAACCAGCGCTTCCCGAGCGAGAAGGAACAGCTGGCGATCTACCGCGAACAGCTCGCCGCGTTCCACCCGCAACCGGTGACCATGCGCAGCCTCGACATCGGCGGTGACAAATCGCTGTCGTACTTCCCGATCAAGGAAGACAACCCGTTCCTCGGCTGGCGCGGTATCCGCGTCACCCTCGACCACCCGGAAATCTTCCTCGTGCAGACCCGCGCGATGCTCAAGGCCAGCGAAGGCTTGAACAACCTGCGGATTCTGCTGCCGATGATCTCCGGCACCCACGAACTCGAAGAAGCCCTGCACCTGATCCATCGCGCTTGGGGCGAAGTGCGCGACGAAGGCACCGATGTGCCGATGCCGCCGATCGGCGTGATGATCGAAATCCCGGCAGCGGTGTACCAGACCAAGGAACTGGCGCGGATGGTCGACTTCCTCTCGGTTGGCTCCAACGACCTGACCCAGTACCTGCTGGCGGTAGACCGCAACAACCCGCGCGTCGCCGACCTCTACGACTATCTGCACCCTGCGGTGCTGCAAGCTCTGCAAACCGTGGTCACTGACGCCCACGCCGAAGGCAAACCGGTGAGTATCTGCGGCGAGATGGCCGGGGATCCAGCGGCGGCGGTGCTGTTGATGGCGATGGGTTTCGACAGCCTGTCGATGAACGCCACCAACCTGCCGAAGGTGAAGTGGATGTTGCGCCAGGTGAACCTGAGCAAGGCGCAGGAGATGCTGGCGGAACTGATGAAGATCGATAACCCGCAGGTTATCCACAGCTCGCTGCAACTGGCGCTGAAGAATCTCGGGTTGGCGAAGATGAATTCGCCGGTGGTGACCAAGGCTCTCTAAAGATCAAAAGCCCCTCACCCTAGCCCTCCCGAAACGTCGGACCGCCCAGAGGGAGAGGGGACTGATTGGGGGATGCTGCAGAACTCCGTCGACCTGTAAGTGCTTTGCTGAATCCATAATCGACTCGATCTTTCAGGTCGATGTATACCGCAAGACACCTCGGTCGGCCCCCTCTCCCAGAGGGAGAGGGGACTGATTGGGGATGCTGCAGAACTCCGTTGACCTGTAAGTGCTTTGCTGAATCCATAATCGACTCGATCTTTCAGGTCGATGTATACCGCAAGACAC